>NZ_QUDF01000010.1:7153-144701 GCF_003477535.1 Eubacterium sp. AM05-23 | reverse complement strand
CTGAAGGGCAGAACCCCCAAAGACTACCGCGAAGAAACCTACCTCACCAGCCCTGTATTCAACCGCGGCACCTGCAACGAAGAAGGCCGTGCAGCAACCCCGCCAATCGAAGAACGCGCTTACAAAGTCTACAAAGAAAGAATCGACAGCTTCGAATTACCGGATATGACAAAGGCCCAGAAGGACCTGCTGAACGAACACCTTCCGGAAAAATTCAAGATCAAATAAAGAGTATCTTTCCGAATTGGCGGAGCAGGAGCCCCGCCAATTCATTTCTTACCAGGACTTTTCATTGTTAATCTTTGACCATAAACGGTCTGGACAAAAGAGACAGACCATTTAAAATGATTTTTTACATATAAAGGGGGAAGATACGGCCTGAAAGCCGTATCAAAGAAGAATGAAAACAAATAAGAAAGAGGTCAACTACACGCAGCTGTCCAAATTCAGGCGCGCGCTGCTCATCTTTCTGTCCGGCGCGGGCAGCGGTATTATCTATGTTCCAGTATATTTAAAAAATGTTTTTTATGAACCCCTGCTCATGGGACTCAATATCACCAACGCCCAGCTCGGGTTTTTATCCGGGATGTACGGCATTATGGCCACCATTCTCTATATCCCGTGTGGGATTGTGGCAGACAAGGTGCGGCTTAAGACACTGGCAGCCGGCGGGTTTATCAGTACCGCCGCCGTGGTGTACTGGTACGCGTCCCTGCCCTCCTACCCAGTTCTGGTCTTGATTTTCGCCGTTATGGCAGTGACAACCATTCTCATTTTCTGGGGCTGCCGTTACAAGCTGCTGCGCTTTGCCGCCGCAGAAGAAGACTACCCTGCCGTTGTGGGCGTCAGCTACGCGCTGTACGGCCTCGGCGGACTGGCCATCAACGCCGTTACCCTGGCCGTATTTAACGCAATGCCCGATTACCGCGTGGGCGTCAGCGTTTCACTGATCTTCCTGGCAAGTGTCATCCTGGTGCTTGGGATCATTTCCTTATTCGCGATACCAAAGTTTGAAGGTGAAGTGAACCCAGACCCAGATAAGAAGTTTAATATCAACGAATTTATCGAAGCACTCAAGCATCCAGGGGTCTGGCTGGCCAGCGGCACCCTGTTCTTTGTCATGATTGTCTACATGGGCATGAACTACACCACCCCATATCTCACCGACGCGTTCCTGGCGCCGTTAACACTGGTCAGCATTATCGGGATGATCCGTTACTATGGGATTGCCATCATCTCCGCGCCGCTGCTGGGCGGGATCGCCAAAAAGGTCAACTCACCCTCCAAAACCATTCTGGTGGTCATGGCCGCCTGCGCAATCTGCTGCTTCGCCTATATTTTACTGCCGCAGACGGCGGGCTTCCTGATGGCAGCCATTGTCATCACCCTGGTATTGGGCTTCCTGGCCAACGGCGCTTACGGCGTTGCCTCCTCTGTTTTAACGGAAACCCATGTGCCAGCCCATATCTTTGGCGCGGCCTCCGGGCTTTTGTCCGTCATCGGTTTTCTGCCAGAAAGCTTTATGCATCAGCTGTTTGGCAGCTTCATTGACAAGTATGCGGTTCAGGGCTACACCTATATTTTCATTTGCCTGACCGTCAGCGCGGTGATCGCCATCGGCGGCTGCATCGCCACTCAGATTTATATGAAGAAAAAATATCCTAAGGACGAAGTGCCGGCGGTAGAAGAATAAATCGATAATAAGATGACATTAAAAAAGGAGGTGGGGTGCGTCTCGCACCCCACCTTATGAAAGAGAGGGGAAGCTTATGGAAGGTCAGGGTAAAAAAAATATCGATAAAACAATGATTGGGGTTGTGCTTGCGTTTATCGTGATTGTTTGCGCCTGCCTGTTTATCAGTCCGGATTGGAGTAAATGGATCATCAACAGTGTCAACAGCTTTATTGCGACCAATCTTGGCTTTGTATATGTATGGATTGTGTTTATATCCATTATTCTGTGTATTGTTCTGGGAACCAGCAAGTTTAAAAATATTAAGCTGGGCGAAGGTGAAAAGGAATACAGTGAGTTCTCGTGGGCATCGATGATGTTCTGCGCCTCTATGGCGGCTGGTTTCCTTTACTGGGGCAGTATCGAATGGGTTTTCCATTATATGGCGCCGCCCTACGGCGTGGACGCGCAGAGTGTGAAAGCAGCTGAATATGCTGCGACGCTGCCGCTTTTCCACTGGGGTATTTCCGCCTGGAGTGTCTATTTGATACCGGCCGTAGCCTTTGCGTTTGTGCATTTTAACCTGAAACAGGAAAAGTTTGATGTGGCCAACGTGTGCCGCGAAATTCTGGGGGACCGGGTTGACGGACCGCTTGGGAAGGTCATCAATATTTTCTTTATCTTTGGCCTTTTGGGCGGTGTCGGCACTGCGCTCGGCATTGGGTCGCCTCTGGTTTCTGCCTGTCTCAACAAGCTTTTTGGCATTGAGGACACCCCGGTTCTGCGGTTTGGGGTCATGGTTCTGGTTACCTGCATTTTTACCATCAGCGCTTACAAGGGCATTAAGCGCGGGATTAAAATCCTCAGTGACATCAATATTTTTCTCATGCTGGCGGCTGTGGTCATTCTCTTTGTTTTAGGGAACACGACCTTTATTATCAAAATGCAGACCACGTCCCTGGGCATCATGCTTCAGGAATTTATTCATATGAGCACCTATATGGACCCGGTGACCAACAGCGGTCATCCTGAGACCTGGATTGTTTTCTACTGGGCCTGGTGGATGTCCTATTCCATCTTTATGGGCCTGTTCATCGCTAAAATTTCAAAGGGGAGAACCATCAAGCAGGTAATCTTCGGAGGGCTTGGCTATGGTTTCCTGGGTTCCTTTGTATTCTTTTCCATTTTTGGCAATTATTTTATGGACCAGCAGCTCAGCGGCGCCTACGATGTAGTTAAGGGCGTGACGGAAATGGGCGGTCCGGCCACCGTGGTTGATGTTTACAGCAAGCTCCCCATCGGTACAGTGTTTGTCGTCGCGATTTTAATCACCTCCATTATTTCGATGGCCACCAATTTTGACTCGGCCGCTTATACGCTGGCTATGGTTTCCTCTAAAAAGATCCAGCTTGGTGAACGCCCGAGTAAACGGCTGACCATTTTCTGGGCTTTCTGTATGGCCGCGATTCCAATGGTGCTGATGGTATTCGGCGGATCGCTGGCAGAGCTGCAGACCCTGTCGATTATCATGGCGCTGCCAACCTGTCTGGTGTATGTCATTATTATCATCAGCTGTTTCAAAATGCTTGAAAAATATTATGAAGAAAACAACAAGTTGTAGAGCTTAGAAAGCTTTAGGCCAAAATACCGCATAAAACCAAGCTGTGCGGGGCTTTTGGCAAGGGATATCTGATTCCTGTAATATAGAGTAAGGAGAGGCTGAGAATACGGTTAAAATGGCTATGCGGCGCCTGCCAGGCGCCGCATATTTGTTTTTCCAACGCTTAAGAGCCGCTTAAATTCAGCGAATTCACACGAGATGTTCATAAAACCATCACAATGGGGTATTATAATCACTGTAAAGTTAAAGATGCAGCGGACAATCCCCTGCCGCATTGTGGTGGGTTAACATATACTTTTTCATTTCTTTTCCTTATTTTTACAAAGCAAAAGCTGCCGTCCATGGCCATTATCCCATGGACGGCAGCTTTTGTCCGTTTCAGATAAAAAACATAAAGTGATTGTTTCCCTTGTACCGGCCGGCTTCGGCAACCAGCTCATCCAATGTTATCTTTTCAAGATGCTCCTGCACTGCCCGGTCCAGCGGGTTAAACACACATTTTTGCATGGCGTGCTCAATGGCAGGTGAAGCCTCCTCTACACTGGTTTCAGTGCTTTCGAAAAGAATCTGCTCCAGCGCGGTCAGAATTTCGTAGGCGTTGATCTGGTCCGGCTCCCTTGTCAGCCGGTAGCCGCCCTGGGCGCCCTTGACGGAGTTGACCAGCCCGGCGCGCTTTAACAGAGAAAAAACCTGTTCAAGATATATCTTAGAGAGCCCCAGCTTTTCCGCAATCACGATGACCGGAACATAGTCCCCCTCAAAATCTCCCTGAGCAATGGCGATCATGGCAGCAAGGCCATAGCGTCCCTTTGCGGATATACGCATTGCGATACCTCCAATTCATAGTAAGTAAATATGTTTAATTCGATTATATCCCGAAATAGCGGACGCGTCAAGTTAATCGCTTAAATTATGGTTAAACATTTCAGATTAATGTGTTAGAATAAAACCAGTATGAGAAAATGAGGGAAGTATGAAAGCATTAAGAAAAGATACCGCGCGGGAAATACGGAAGTCCCTGAGCCGCTTTTTGTCCATCGTGGCAATCATTGCTCTGGGAATCTGTTTTTTTGGGGGCGTTAAGAGCACCAGCCCCAGCATGAAATATACGGCCAACCAGTATTTTGAGGAGCAGAAGCTGGCAGATATCCATTTGGTATCGACCTATGGCTTTACCGACGATGATGTGGCGGCCCTGAAAAAAGTGGAGGGCGTGGCAGAGGTCATGCCGACCTACTCAACGGATGTGATTGTGGAAAACGGCGAAAAGCGCCCGGTCTTCAAGGTGCTGGCTGTACCGGCCGAAGATGGCCTGAACCAGCCGCTGCTGCTGGAGGGCCGCATGCCGGAAAAGGATAACGAATGTGTGATCGAGATGCCGGACACCACTGGTCCTCACACGGGTCGGAACGCCTACAGCATCGGCAGCACCATCAAGGTATCGCCTGAGTCAGGTGATAAAAAGCTGGAGGACACCCTGTCCCAGAATGCATACACCGTTGTGGGCTATATCCGCTCACCTCAGTATATCTCCATTGAACGCGGCGCCACCTCTGTGGGCAGCGGCGACATTTCTTTTTATATGATGGTGAAGCCCGGGGTTTTTAAGTCAGAGCGCTACACCGACGCCTATGTTTATTCGACTGCCAGCGCGGACGGGGTCTCAGCCTACAGCACTGAGTACAAGGACGCAGTCTCAGATTTGGAAAAACGTCTGGAGAGTGTGGGGCACGAACGCCTTCAGGTCAACTACGACGATATCATGACCACTGGCACCCAGGAGCTCGACAAGGCCAGGCGGGAGCTTCTGGATGCCCAGACAACCTTTGACGACGAGATCGCAAAGGCCGAGCAGCAGCTGCGGGAGGCCGAACAGCAGATCGCGGACGGCGAGGCCGAGCTGGCCGAGGGCCGGAGAAGCTATGATGCAATGGTGAGCGCCACCACAAAGACCCTGAATGATAAGCAGGCTGAGCTGCAAAATGCCGAGGACCAGTGGAACGCCGGGCAGCAGCAGTATGCGGATGGACTGAACCAGTATGAGCAGAATAAGGCAGCTTTTGACGCCGGAAAGCCCGACGCCGAAAACCAGATTGCAGAAAAAAAGGCTGAGCTGGAAAAACTTGGCGGTGTGATTGACGGTCTCAAGATCCAGATCGCCGCCATCGAAGCCATTCCGGAAGAAAAACGGACAGAGGAGCAGAAACAGGCGCTTATTCAGATGAAGGCCCAGCTGCAAAACCTTCAGCCCGTTTATGACCAGGGAACAAAGGTCCTGAACACGGCGATACAGCAGCTAAAGGACGCTGAGAGCCAGCTGGCAGCGGCAAAAAACCAGCTGGACCAGTCAAAGGTTACACTGGACAGCGCGTTGGCTCAGATTGATCAGGGAAAGACCGCCATTGCCCAGGGCTGGCAGCAGCTTGAGCAGGGAAAAGCCCAGGCAGAGCAGCAGCTGGCAGAAGGGCAGCAAAAGCTGGACGACGCCAGAAAACAGCTGGCTGAGGGACAAGCTGAGCTGGAGGCCCAGCGCGCCGAGGGGCAGCAGAAGCTGGACGACGCCCGGCAGAAAATCGCGGACAGCGAAAAAGAACTGAAGGATGTGGATTTCGGAAAATGGTATGTGTTTAACCGTGACGATAACCCAGGCTACAGCGGCTATGGCGAGGACGCCAACCGTATCGACAATGTGGCTGGCATTTTTCCGGTATTCTTTCTGCTGGTGGCCGCTCTGGTTGCCTTTACCACCATGACGCGTATGGTTGAGGAACAGCGTATGGAAATTGGCACACTGAAGGCACTGGGCTACAGCCCAGCCAGTATCGCGTCCAAGTTTGTGATCTATGCGGTACTGGCAGCGCTGGTTGGCTGCGCCATCGGCGTGGTCAGTGGTATCAATACCCTCCCCAGGCTGATCGTGGGCGCTTACAGCCTGCTGTACCAGGTGCCAGAGCTGTCGCTTTCAGTGCCCTGGGGCGCCATTATCATCAGCTGTATCGTCACGCTTTTGTGTACTGTGGGGGCAGCGGTCCTCATCTGTTCTGTGGAGCTGAGGGAGGAGCCTTCCGAGCTGATGCGTCCAAAGGCGCCGAAAATCGGCAAACGTATCTTTCTGGAAAAAATCCCGTTTATCTGGAAGCGCATGGGCTTTATCTCCAAGGTGACCGCGCGGAATATTCTGCGCTACAAGGCCCGCTTCTTCATGACCGTTATCGGCATATCCGGCTGCACAGCCCTGATTCTGGCGGGCTTCGGCCTGCAGGACTCTATCTTCTCTATCATTCCGAAGCAATTTGAGGAGATATCGGTTTACGATGGTATGATGGCTTTTAAAAATGAGGATACCCTGGAGGCAAAGGCGCCTCTGGAATCCGAACTAAGGGCAGATCCTCAGGTTGAGGATGCCATGCTGGCCAAACAGCTGAAAATGAGCGTCGCGCTGGACACTGGCGGCCATTCCAAAGACGCTTACCTCTATGTGCCCGAAACACCCGGTGACATGAACCGTTTCATTGATCTGCGCCACCGGAAAGCGCCGGATCAAAAACTGACTCTGGACGACAGCGGCGCCATCATCACCGAAAAGCTCGCGAACGATCTCGGCATTAAGGTGGGCGACACCATCCGCCTGTATTCAGACGATAAGGAATTTAAGATTAAGGTCGCGGATATTACAGAAAATTATATTGAGAACTATGTGTACGTATCGCCAAAGGCCTATGAAGCAGCTTCGGGCGAGGCGGTCAAATATAATATTGCCTATTTTAACCTGAAGGACACCGGCACAGACGCCGAAAACGCCTTTGGGGAAAAATGGCTGGATAACAGCGACGTGGTGTCTGTGAGCTTTACAGGCAGCATTGTCAAATCCTCCACAGACAGCCTGAGCAGCCTGAACATGGTGGTGCTGGTCATGCTGGCAGCCGCCGGGGCTCTGGCCTTTGTGGTGCTTTATAACCTGACCAACATCAATGTGTCGGAACGGGTGCGTGAGATCGCCACGATCCGCGTTCTGGGCTTCTATGACCGGGAGACAAACAACTATATTTTCAGGGAAAACATTATCCTCTCCTTTATCGGGATGCTCATCGGTTTGGGACTGGGGGTTATCCTGAACAACTTTATCATCACCACTGTCGAGACAGACATCGTCATGTTCGGCCGGGGAATCGACCCCAGCAGCTATGTCTTTGCCTGCATATTCACCATGGCCTTTACGCTGATTGTCAATCTCTTCATGGCGCCGGTGATCAAAAGAGTGGATATGGTTGAGTCGCTCAAGAGTATTGAGTAGCGAACAGAAAGGAGACATCGCAGTGAAAGCAGATTTGTCGGAATTATCCTTGGAGGAACTGTGGACATTGTTTCCCATCATTTTAAAAGAGCATAATCCAGATTATAAAGTCTGGTATGAAGAAGAAAAGCAGCGGATTATCAGCAAGGTAAAACCAGAGAACCTTATCCGCATCAGCCACATTGGCAGCACAGCCGTAAAGGGTCTGACCGCAAAACCAATCGTCGATATTTTGCTGGAAATTGATGGCGCCTGCGGTGTCTCGGCGATCATAAAGGTCCTGAAGACGCTGGGCTGGAGGCTGATGTCGCAGGAGGATGACCCGGTAAAGCTGTCGTTTAATAAAGGATACACGCCAGAAGGCTTCGCCGACAGGGTTTATCATCTTCACGTGAGATATTTTGGGAATTGGTCTGAGCTGTATTTCAGGGACTTTCTGATCGCACACCCCAATGTGGCAGGGGAATACGAAAGGCTGAAGCTAAAGCTCTGGAAGCAGTACGAACACGACCGGGACGGATACACAGAAGCAAAAACGGATTTTGTCAAGCGGTATTCGGATATGGCGAAAGTAGAATTTAACAACAGATATTTGCCAGAATTGTAAGCGGAGTCCGCCCTTGCCAAATTTTAGCTTACGCGCCAAAAGGGGAGGGGTACGTTTCACGACATCGCCTTTTATTCCGGTGTTTATGGTATTGAAGTTAAAGGAAATCGGTTCATTGGAGATTTTTTGTTAAGAAGACGTGCGAAAGTGCAAAAATACCGGGTGGATTATTTCTCTGTTTCATCCTATACTTGGTTTATCAAAGGTAAGGAGGAAAATAAAATGAGTTTAGGAAACCGTTTATTTCATGCGCGGAAAAAATGCGGGCTGTCACAGGAAGATGTGGCCGAAAAATTGGGTGTGAGCAGGCAGACAATTTCAAAATGGGAAACCGATGAGACACTTCCAGATATACGGCAGTCAAAGAGGATGGCATTGTTGTACAAGATGTCTCTGGACGACCTTATCGACTTTGATGTTGATGTCAAGGAAATACAGGAGATCATCGAAAAGACCGATGAAAGGACAGAAGAAAAAATAGACTGGACAGAGGCCTGGGGAAAGAAATATCCCATTTTAATACGTTACCAGAACCAGGTCGATATTCAAAAATATGCGACACAGCTGGAATTAATACTGGATGCCCTTAAAGCTGAATACGAATATAATGATTTAGATACCTTTCTTGTTTTAAAGGATATTCTGGCTAAGCTGTGGGGCAGCAGGAAAAAGTAAAGGATGGACGCTACATTGGGTGGACTGGAACAGTGGCGTTTGATATGAGTGAAGATAAACGGGAAGTTGAGTATTATATTTTGAGATCAAAGGAGAAAACCAATGAAGCTGGACGAAGCAATAAACTTATGCAGGGGTACCGGATTATCGGGATGGGAAATGGTTGGATATGTGAACCGTTTGGTCAATGAAAATATGGAATATTCTGTTGATATACCCTTTACAATGCATAGAAAGGCGTTTCGGATTGGAAAGGGATACTGTGTGCAGCAGGCGTTCTGCGTCCGTGATATATTAAAAACGCTGGGGTATAGGGTTCAGCTGGTTTATTGCCGTAAGGCCATATTTAAGGATACGGGAACTACCTCGGGCCATACCTGGTGCAGGGTTTCCATTGACAAAAAAGAGCAAAATGTGTGCTCATGCCATTCTGACAATTATCCCGGAAAGGTTAACTTTATTCCAGTCTCAAAGGTTAGAAAATATGCCGGGCCGATTGTAATAGGCGGATACTTGGGCTCAATTCCCGTTTGCTTCAAGAGGATGGTTGCTGGCAGTCGGTAAAGCCGACGTTTTAAGTTTTGTAGATGAAAAGCTTTAAAATGGATCTATCGTGTCATCCATTTTATTATGGTTTGCTCTGGCGCATTTTCACACAAAGAACTTCCTGTTTATAGCCCCAAAAGAGACAGCATGCATTCTGCATCCTGCCTCTTTTTCAGTTTAATACTGCCTGTAGTAAAGCCAGAAAGCCAGGAAAATCACGAGGATGACGATCAGGATGGCCCCGAGGGTAAAGAATAGCGCCGGGTTGAAAAAGGAGCAGACAATGCCGCCGAAGCCCAGGAGGGCAAGGGTCAGATAGAGGGTGCTGCGGCAGGTTCTCAGCTGAATGGACTGATTGCGTTCATCTTTTTCGGCGATTTCGAGGGCTGCAAGCTGCTCGGGGGCCCTGAGGGCGCGGGCATACCGCAGGATTCGGAAAATACAGACCGCCTCAATGCCTGCGAACAGGCCGATGCTTTTTGAAAGGACAGAGAGGTCGGGCGGCCCCCCAGACGGAAGGCTATACAGGATACCGGCAATAGCGGCCAGAGCGCCGAAGACAGCGATGAGCACACTGAGCTTTAAGCGGCGGACGATGGTTTTTCTAAAGGGATTCATGGCTTTTTTCTTCCTCCTCAATTTCTGAGAAATCAAAGACCTCCTCAATGGTCAGGTCAAAATATTTTGAGATTTTGTAAGCAAGAACCAGCGAGGCCGTGTATTTTTCATTCTCGATGGAGGTGATGGTCAGCCGGGTGACCTGGACGGCCCTTGCCAGCTCTGCCTGGGAAATATGCCTTTGTTTTCGTAGTTCGCGGATACGTGTTTTCATTCCGAAGCTCCTGCTTTTTTTCTAATCATAATATAAAAACAGGAAAACGACAAGTATCAACGCAAAATAGTATAGCACACTATACAATTATTGTATAGTATGCTATACTATTTTCGGAAAGAGAGGGATGAGAATGGCATTTATTGAGATGAAACAGGTGAGCAAAAGCTTTGGAAGCGTGCAGGCTTTAAACCGGCTGGACCTGGATATTGAGCAGGGATCAATCTGCGCACTTCTGGGCCATAACGGCGCGGGAAAGACTACCACGCTCCGTCTGATGCTGGGGCTGCTGTCACCCGACAGCGGGGAGGTCGCGGTCAGCGGGCTGAATCCGGGGACAGACGGCGATGAGGTCCGCCGGCTTTGCGGTGTACTGTCGGAAGATACGGGTCTGTACGAGCCTCTGAGTGTCTATGACAACCTGAGCTATTTTGCAAGGCTTTACGGCATGAAGCGCCGGGACTACGACGCGCGGATTGACACATTGCTCGCGCGTTTTGATATTTTGGATAAGAAAAACCTGGCGGTCAAGGGCTTCTCCACTGGGATGAAGAAAAAGGTGGCACTGGTCCGCGCTTTACTCCACCGCCCGCGGCTGCTGCTTCTGGACGAGCCCACAAACGGGCTGGACCCGGTGAGCATTGAGCGTCTGCGCTCCATGCTTAAGGAGCTGGCTGAGGAAAATGGCGCCACCATTGTCCTGACCACCCACAACCTGAGTGAGGTGGAGCGGATAGCAGACCAGATTGCCATTCTGCGCCAGGGCAGAAACATCTTTACCAACACCCTGGACACCCTGCGGCGTGAAACCGGTGGCGGCAGCTTTGATCTGGAGCGGCTGTATATGAAAATTGAAGGGCAGGCGGACGAAGATGGACGGGATTAGAGCAGTCTGTGCCCAGCAGTGGCGTCTGGCCCTTAAAGACAGCGGCACGCTGGTATTCTATGCCTGCGGAGCCTTCGCTATCGGTGGTCTGCTGCCGCTGTGGCAGTCCGCTGGCCCATTTGTGCTGAACACTATGGTGCTGTACCCACTGTTTCTGCTTAAGCAATGGGCTTCGGAGTCGTTTGCGGCCGAAAAGGAAACACGGACCCTTGAGAGCCTTCTGTCCACGAGTGTGGACAAGAAACAGCTGATGTTGGGAAAGGGCGCCTTCTGTCTTGGCGCCTCGGGCGCCAGCTTTTGTTTAAGTCTGGCGCCGCTGCTCATTTTAAAGGCTGCTGCGGGCGCCCTGCCCGGCGTCACTGGAATGATGCTGTCTGCTGTGGCTGGACTTTTTATCCTGAGCGCAGTGTGCCTGACACTGACGGGGCTGTATGCTTCGGCAGTCTCCTCCGATGTCCAGGAGGCCGGCAGCCGCGGCCTGCGTTTTTTTATCCCTGTTGTTTTTTGTCTGGCCGTACTGCTGACACTGGTGTACCAGAGCCAGACTGAGGCGGCAGTGTTCCTGAGCGCGGTGTTTCTGCTGTTCATGGTTCTGATCTCTGGCTGTATGCTTTGGCGGCTGAAGCAGCTGAATCGGGGCGATATTCTGGCAGATAACAGCGGAAAGGCTCTGGCAGGGGATGGATACCGGCGGGATACCCGCAGCCAGAGCCTGATGGTTTTGGGGCATGAATGGCGTTATTTTAAAGCGCTGGGGCGTTTCAAGTTCAGCCTTTTAATTTTTACGCTGGCGCCGGCCGTTTTTCTCGTCCTCTGGGACTACTTCTTTGGCGGAGTCAACGCCTATGCAGCTTTGGCGGTTTTAAGCCTGGGAACGGCCCGGATTACGGTGAACCTGACAGCCTACACCATCGGTGGTGAACGGGCTTACAAAACCTTTGAGTCCCTTTTGTCCACGCCAATCGGCACAGGAGCGCTGTTTTTGGGGAAGGGACTGCTGGCCCTTCTGTTTTCACTGGTCGTCAGCGTTGTTTCGGCCCTGCTGGTGCTTGCCGCTTCTGCCCTTATCGGCAGGGAAACACTGTTTTCGCCGGACCAGTGGATACTTCTGGCCGCAGGAATGCTGTTTAGCCTTCTGATGACCTATGTCACCGGACTTGCAGCCATGCTGATGAAAAAGCCGCGGCAAGGGCTGTATGTGGCGTCGGTTCTGAGCTTTCTGGCTGCGGTACCGGCTTTGGCGGTCTGGCTGCTGCCAGGCAGCCCGCTGATCTGGTCTTCAGGCAGCCTGCTTTTGCTGTTGGCTGTAGATCTGCTGCTGGCCGGGTTTGTCCACAGAAGAATAGGCCGGGAACAGCTCATGCGGTGTATTTAAAAAAGAGGTGGGGTGCAGAACGCACCCCACCTCTTTTGGGATATGAGCAGAAAAACAGCGCTGTCTGGCATGCGCTTTCAAAGGGTTCGTTACGGGTACACCCGCACGTAATTGTCCGGCAGGGCGTCGAAGAACATGATGCCCAGGCAGTCAACGCCTATATGGACGGTCAGAGCACTGCCGGCGCCGGCTTCGGGCGTCAGGAAGTGCTTAGTGCCAAATTCTTTGGTCATGTATTTCTTGACCTTTTCCTGGAGCTCGGGCGCGGTGCTGTTGATCATGCCCACGATCTGATCCTTATCGGCCATACGCTCGTCGATGGAGGCCATCATTTTCTTCAGGGCCTTTTTCTGGCCGCGGACCTTGTCGAAGGCCAGGATCTGCCCGTCCTTAAAATAAAGGATCGGGACGATTTTGAGCATCTCACCGATAAGGGCCACATTTTTGCTGATACGGCCGCCCTGGGCCAGCCAGCGGATATCGCCCACCATGAAGAAGATCTGAATATGCTCTGCCAGAAAGCGCATGCTCTCCACGATTTCCTCGTGAGGCTTATGCAGCTTGTCGAGCTTGAGGCCCTGGTGCAGGATCATCATCATGCCAGTGGTGGCGCATTTAGAGTCTACAATGCTGATTTTGCGCCCCGGGTATTTTTCCAGGAGCTCGGAGGCGATGAGGCAGGCAGTCTGGTAAGTTCCGGAGAGCCCGGAGGACAGAGCCAGATAGATGACGTCGTCGCCGTTTTTTAAGTGCTTTTCAAAGGTTTCCTGGTAGGCGAGGGCCTGAACCTGTGAGGTTTTTGGAAAGCTGGATGGATTGTTTTTAACAAAATTGATGACCATTTCGGGGGTAATATCAATACCGTCGTAATAGGTTTTATCATCAAGGGTGACCGGAATCGGCAGGGATTCAAACTCATAACGGCGCAGAATCTCTTCACTGATGTCACACATTGAATCCACAATAAACTTATTTCCCATGGTACCCCTCCTTTTTCAAATTTCTTCTACCATTTTAACATGGCAGGCCGCCTTTGACAATTGAGGGTTCTCAGGCTTAAAAGCATCTTAAATAAAAGGTTTCCTTGCGGCCGGCGGCTTATAATGGTAAAATGAACCGATGAGAAATTGTAATTTACAGAGGAGTCAACAACGTGGAATATTTAATTGATAAACTGGCACAGGAATTTAATATACGGCCAAAGCAGGTAGAGGAAACCGTGGCGCTCATCGACGCGGGCAACACCATTCCCTTTATCGCCCGTTACCGTAAGGAGGTCACCGGCAATCTGAGCGACGTTTTGCTGCGTGATCTGGACGCCCGCCTGACCTATCTCAGAAAGCTGCAGAAGCGCAAGGAAGAGATCGCGGGCAGCATTGAGGAGCAGGGCAAGCTGACGCCTGAGCTGAAAGCTGCCATCGACAAGGCAGCGACGCTGCAGGAGGCTGAGGATCTGTACCTGCCCTATAAGCAGAAGAAAAAAACCCGCGCTTCAGTGGCAAAGGAAAAGGGCCTGGAGCCTCTGGCCAATAAAATCTATTTGCAGCTTGACACAGAAGCGGCTCTGGCAGAGGACGCCAAAAACTACATTGACCCCGAAAAAGGCGTTGAAACCGCTGAGGAGGCCTTGCAGGGGGCCATGGATATCATCGCTGAAACCATTTCGGACAATGCGGATTACCGGAAGAAAATCCGCCGGATGGTAACGGAAAAGGGCGCGGTCAAGTCCACAGTCACCAAGGCCTTTGCGGATGAGAAGACAGAATTTGAAAATTATTATGATTATGGCGAGCCGGTTAAGAAAATCGCCAACCACCGGGTGCTGGCTCTGAACCGGGGCGAAAAGCGTAAGGTGCTGGCTGTGAAAATCGTGGACCCGGCAGAGGAAATCCTGGCTTACCTGAAGAAATCCATCCTCCGCGACAAAGCCAGCAGCTACCTGGTGAGCGCCATTGAGGACAGCTATAAGCGTCTGATTTTCCCGTCCATCGAGCGCGAGATCCGTACTGAGCTCAAGGAAAAAGCTGAAGAATCTGCCATTAAGATGTTTGCGCTCAATCTGAAAAAGCTTCTGCTTCAGCCGCCCTTTAAGGATAAAACCACCATGGGCTTTGATCCGGCCTTCCGTACTGGGTGTAAAATCGCGGTTCTGGACCCTATGGGCAAGCTCCTGGATACAGCTACAGTCTATCCGACCGAGCCGAAAAATGAGGTGGCAAAATCCGAAAAGATTCTGCTGGGCATGATCGAAAAATACAAGGTGGACATCATCTCCATCGGCAACGGTACCGCCTCCCGTGAATCCGAGCAGTTTGTGGCTGAGATGCTTAAGAAAACCGACCTCCCGGTGCAGTACATTGTGGTCAACGAAGCGGGTGCGTCGGTGTACTCGGCCTCGGAGCTGGGCGCTGAGGAATACCCGGACATCAACGTTTCCCTGAGAGGGGCCATCTCCATTGCGGGCCGCCTGCAGGACCCTCTGTCCGATCTGGTAAAGATCGATCCCAAACATATCGGAGTTGGCCAGTACCAGCACGACGTCAATCAGAAGGAGCTTGAAAAGGTTCTGGACGATACGGTGGAGGACGCGGTCAACAACGTTGGTGTCAACATTAACCGGGCGTCTGTGTCCCTCCTAAAGCATGTGGCAGGGGTCAACAAAACCATTGCGAAAAATATCATTGACTATCGTGAGCAGAACGGTAAATTCGGGAGCCGTAAGGAGATCAAAAAGGTCAAGGGGCTGGGTGCAAAGGCCTTTGAACAGTGCGCGGGCTTCCTGCGGATCGACGATGGGGACAATATTCTGGACAACACCGGTGTCCATCCCGAATCCTATAAAGCGGTTCAGAACTTACTGAAAAGTATGGGGCTGACCACCGCTGACCTGGAGGCAGATAAGCTGGCCGAAACGGTCACCCGGCTCAACGCTCTGGACATAAAGGCGACAGCGGCGATGCTGGAAATTGGTGAGCCGACTCTGCGGGACATCATCAAGGAACTGAAAAAGCCGGGCCGCGACCCCCGCGACTCCGCGCCAAAGCCACACCTTAAATCCGATGTTCTGAGCATTGAGGATCTGAAGCCAGACATGGAGCTGGTGGGCACTGTGCGCAACGTCATCGACTTTGGCGCTTTCGTGGATATTGGGGTGCACCAGGACGGTCTGGTCCACATCTCCCAGATCAGCGACCGTTATATCTCCCATCCCACCGATGTTTTATCCGTCGGCGACGTGGTTACCGTCAAGGTGCTGTCTGTAGATGTGGAGCGCAAGCGGATCGGTCTGTCTATGCTCATTTAACAAATTCTTAAAAAACTTGCCGTATTCGCAGAAATGTGGTAAATTATATTAAATTAAAAATTAAACGCTGGGTGTTCCTGTCGCCGGACAGGGACGCCGCTCTAAAGCGCTGATTTCTTACACCGTAGGCCATGGGGTGTGAGGAATCAGCGCTTTTATTTTTCAGGAGAAGAATATGGAAAAAACAGAAATAATTACAGGCCGTCTGCCAAAAATCTTTGTGCACTATGTGTCACTCAATGTCCTCAGTATGATTGGGCTGTCCTGCTATATTCTGGCAGATACAGTGTTTGTGGCAGGCGGCGTGGGCAACAGCGGCCTGGCGGCCCTGAATCTGGTGCTGCCGGCCTACAGCTTTATTAACGGCGCGGGCCTCATGCTTGGAATGGGCGGCGCGACCAGGTACGCGGTTCTGAGGGGAGAGGGACGGGATGCGGCGGCGGACAGGGTCTTTACCCAGGCGCTGGCGCTGGGAGCGGCCATAGGATGTGTGCTGACGCTGACTGGCTTTTTTTTCACACCTGCCCTTGCCAGACTGCTGGGGGCAGAGGGTGCGATCCTCCAGCTTTCAGTCCGATACCTGAGGACGATCCTGCTTTTCTCATGCGCTTTTATGATCAATAATATTCTGGTCTGCTTTATCCGCAATGACGGAAGCCCCCAGCTCTCCATGGCAGCTATGCTGACAGGAAGCTTCAGCAATATTGTGCTGGATTATGTTTTCATCTTTCCTATGGGGCTGGGGATGTTTGGAGCGGCTCTGGCAACAGGGCTGGCGCCAGTGCTCAGTATGCTGATGCTGTCCCTGCATTTTATACGGCGGCAGAACCACTTTCGGCCAGTGGCGTGCAGGCCAAAAATAAGGACAATGCAGGAGATTTTGGCAATAGGACTGCCGTCCTTTGTCACAGAGTTTTCCTCTGGGATCATTATCCTGCTGTTTAACTTTACGATCCTGCGCTTGTCCGGCACTGTCGGCGTGGCGTCCTATGGAGTGATCTCAAACATTGCGCTGATTGCGGTGGCGGTTTTTACCGGGATCGCCCAGGGCATACAGCCCATTATCAGTGTAAATTACGGCGCAGAAAAGACAGAGCGTGTATGGTGGGCCTACGGGGCGGCAATTCTGCTGGGGGTAATTTCAGGGCTGCTGTTCCTGGTGTTCGGGCTTCTGGCGGCAGAGGACATTGTGGGCATATTCAACCGGGAGGGAGATATGGAGATGACCCGGATTGCCTCAGCCGGTATTCACTTGTATTTTATGGCTTTTCTGTTTATGGGGGCCAATATTGTGACGACCTCATTCTTCGCCTCCATCAACCGTCCGGGGCCGTCCTTTGCGGTTTCCATCCTCCGTGGCCTGGCCGCTGTGGTGGTCTTTTTGCTTGTTCTGCCGCCTGCTCTGGGTGTGGACGGTGTGTGGCTGACCATTCCGGCCGCAGAGCTGACCACGCTTTTTATTTCAGGGATCCTTTTATACCGCGCAAGGCTAGAAAATAAAAAAATTCATTGACAAAGCATTAAATTTCTTATAAAATATTACATTTATGTTTTATTTATGGTATAATGAAAGCAGCAATTATGATTGAGGTGTATATAATGTACGAAATCGGCGATAAAATTGTATATCCAATGCATGGTGCAGGTGTGGTCAAAGACATCGAGGAAAAAGAAATTTTTGACACCACCCAGATGTACTATTTAATGGAAATTGTATCTGAGGGAATGGAAATCCTGATTCCTGTAGACAAAGCGGACGAGGTTGGTGTACGTGATATAGTAACATCCGATGTCATTGAAAAAATGCTCGACAGCCTTGAGGGGCCGAGCGACCAGATGAACGGCAACTGGAGCAAGCGGTACCAGGATAATATGGATATCCTGAAAAGCGGCGATATTTTTGACGTTGCCAAGGTCGTGAAAAACCTGACGCTGCTGGACCGGAAAAAGGGACTTTCAACCGGAGAGAAAAAAATGCTGACCTCCGCCAGAAACTTTCTCATCAGTGAGATGGTGCTGGTACAGGGCAGGAGCAAAGAAGAATCGCTTCAGGTTATAGAAGAAAAAATTTAGCGCGATCTGGACGCGTAAGGCGATGATTTAGAAAAGAGTTGTCATTTATGACAGCTCTTTCTTTGTATGATGCTTTTGGTTTAACAGATTTTTAAGGCTAATCGTGATATAATAAAAATATTATGAATGGAAAGGAGGTGAACATGAAATGCTGCAAAAATTTTTAAGAGTATGTTTTTCGATTTTGGGCGTTCTGCTGGGGAGTGCTCTGGCACAGATGGTGATCATCAATGAGTGGATTCAGGCGACTCTGCGCATCCAATTTACACCGGAAATCGAGCTGGGAACTTATATTGTTATTATGGTTTTATGTGGACTTATCTTTTTTATTTTCTTCCCTCTTATACTCAAGGGGGTTAAAAATCTTACCAAAATGGTGGAAGCCAGTATGGAAGATGTCCGGCTCGTCGACATTGCTCTGGGCGTCGGAGGTTTGGTGATCGGCCTGATCATCGCAATGCTGATCAGCTTTGCTTTTTATCAGATCCCGTTTCCGTGGGTCAGCAGCCTTCTGACTGCAGTGATCTATATCGTCCTGGGTTACCTGGGCTTTACTCTGCCAGTTAAGAAAAGAGACGATATTGTGGCTGCGATTCAGTCAGGAAAAAAGGACCGGGACAGCGCTGCCTCAACCCGGAAGATCTCAAAGAAAAAGAACAATGCTGCGGCCAAGGTGCTGGACACCAGCGTGGTTATCGATGGCCGTATCTACGATATCTGCAAGGTCGGGTTTATGGAGGGGCCGCTTATCGTCCCGGTCTTTGTGCTCAATGAGCTTCAGCTCATCGCGGATTCCTCGGATGATCTCAAGCGTAACCGCGGACGGAGAGGCCTGGATATCATCAACAAGATGCAGAATGATCTGGACGTACCGGTACAGATATCTGAGGAGGATTACGACGATATTCAGGAGGTTGACGCCAAGCTGGTGCGGATGGCCAAGGAAACCAAATGTAAAATCCTGACCAATGATTACAATCTGAACAAGGTAGCAACGGTTCAGGGCGCCGAGGTTTTAAATATCAACGAGCTGGCCAACGCCGTGAAGCCGGTGGTGCTGCCCGGTGAGGAGATGAAGGTGCTGCTGGTAAAAGCCGGCAAGGAATCCGGTCAGGCGGTTGCCTACCTGGACGACGGCACCATGATCGTTGTGGAAAACGGCAGGAAGTATATCGGTGACAACATTACCGTGATCGTCACCAGTATCCTGCAGACCGCCGCAGGACGGATGATCTTTGCGAAGCCGAGAAAGTGAAATAGCGGCTTAAATGCGCCCGTGAATACCTGAGATGTCCGGCCTTGACGGAAGCATCGGAACACAGGAGCGCATGGCTTGGCAAAAGTTGGAAAATTTACAAAGTCAATGGATTGTACACCTAATACTGTCCGAAGATTAAACCACACCCGGTTCGATTTCAAAAGGCACACCTCTGGTGTTGCCTTTTGCATGAGAGAGGGTGTTTTTAATCTTCGGACAGCGGCAGTTTTATCTGCCTGGTCAGTCCTTTGACGGCAGTTATAATATATTACAATGGAGATGAAACATGCAGATACCAGAGGCCTTTAAAGAAAAAATGCGGGGAATTTTGAGCGATGAGGATTATGAAAAGCTCATGACTTCTTATGATGGGACAGTGAACAAGGGCATCCGGACCAATACGCTGAAGTGCACACCGGAGGAGATGGCCCAGAAGACGCCCTTTGAGCTGGAGCCTGTGGACTGGTGCCCAACAGGATACTACATTGACAGTGATATTCGTCCAGGCAAAAATCTAGCTTACTACGCGGGGCTGTACTATGTGCAGGAGCCCACAGCCATGACCTCAGCCGAGGCCCTCGCTCCGGAGCCGGGGGACTGGGTGCTGGACCTCTGTGCCGCGCCTGGCGGAAAATCGACCCAGCTGGCCTGTAAGCTTGAGGGCCAGGGGCTGCTGGTGGCCAATGAGCTGGTGAACAACCGGGCCGAGATCCTCGCCAGCAACGTGGAGCGTATGGGCGTAGCCAACGCCCTGCTGTTTAATGAATTCCCAGAACGCCTGGCGGCGCGGTTTCACGAGCGTTTTGACAAAATTTTGGTGGACGCGCCCTGCTCCGGTGAGGGCATGTTCAGAAAGGACAACGGGGCGGCTGAGGAGTGGAACCCGGAACGGGTGGTGAACTGCGCGAAACGCCAGCTGAAGATTCTGGAGAGTGTGGACAAGCTGCTGAAGCCGGGAGGCATCGTAGTCTATTCGACCTGTACCTTCTCGCCCGAGGAAAACGAACAGGTCATTGAAGATTTCCTGGGAAATGAGCGATACGAGCTGATGGACATTGATCTCAGAGGGCTTAACGACCGGGGACGGCCGGAGTGGTCAGAAAAAGGGACGCCAGCGCTCACAAAGACCCTCCATGTCATGCCCTTCCACGTCCGGGGCGAAGGCCATTTTATCGCGAAGCTTCGCAAAACAGCGGCATGCCCATTGGAGAAAGAACCCCTTAAGCTCAAGGGAAAATCCCGGCTGAAGCCAGCCGGACGCAGAGACCTGAACGATTATGAGACCTTTGCCAAAGCGTATCTGAACCGGCGGTTTGGCAACCTGCATCTGCAGGGGGATCAGGTCTACAGCCTGCCCGAGGGCATCACACTGCGGGACATTGAGGGGTTAAAGGTACTGCGCCCGGGCATTCACCTGGGCACCCTTAAGAAGAACCGTTTTGAGCCGTCCCACACCCTGGCCATGGTGCTGAGACCTGAGGACTTTAAAACCATCTACACCGTGAGGGATGAGGAGGAGGCCTACACCTATCTTAAAGGCGAACCCATCACCGGGACAGACCTTAAGGGCTGGGTGCTGGTCTGCTTTGGAAAATGGCCTCTGGGCTTTGGAAAAGCCAGCCAGGGTATGATCAAAAACCACTTCCCCAAGGGGCTGCGCATTCGGAAAAAATAAAAAAGCTCTTAGAAAAGGCATGCTCAAAAGGCTCAAAACTCGAAATATCCGTGGTTTTGAGCCTTTTGAGCATGCCTTTCTAGAATTAAATTTGTTTTTATAATCTTTAAAATAAATATGTAAACGGTTAAATATATATAACAAGATATATATATTTAACAAGCTCCACTGCGCATTTTCATTTTTTATTATGATTGAAGAACCCATGCTCAAAAGACTCAAAACGCCATTTGCCGGTCGTTTTGAGTCTTTTGAGCATGGGGACAGAAAAAATAAAATTTGGACGCGGCTTAAAGCCCCGCCTGTTTCCCACTGGCTTTTTCATGATTGATCTTTTTTACCGCCAGCACGAACAGCACAAAGCCGATGACAAACAGGAAGGAGATGGAGATGATGCCATAGCGGGAGTGGCCCGTGAGCTGGGTGACAACGCTGACGAGCAGGGTGCCGGTAAAGGCCGCGCCCTTGCCGAAAATGTCGTAAAAGCCAAAGTACTCGGCAGATTTCTCCTTGGGGATGATCTTGGCAAAATAGGAGCGGGACAGAGCCTGGATTCCCCCCTGAAAGATAGCGACACAGACCGCCAGAAACCAGAATTCCCACGCCTTATCCAGTTGAATGGCAAAGAGGGCGATGAAAAAATAGCCGATGATCCCAACGCAGATCAGCTTCTCAGTTTTGACCTTTTTCGAGAGCCAGCCAAACAGGAGCGCGAAGGGGAAGGCCACGATCTGGGTGAGCAGCAGAGCCATCAACAGGTCGTTGTCGCCCACACCCACATCTTTACCATAGGAGGTTGCCATTTCGATGATGGTGTAGACACCGTCGATGTAGAAGAAAAACGCCACCAGGAACAGCACAATGTTTTTATCCTGACGGATATTTTTAATGGTATGGCCCAGGCGCACAAAGCCCTCTTTTACCGGATTGGACACGTGTCCCACAGAAAATTTCTGCTGATAACCTCTGAGCAGAGGGACTGTCATCAACACCCACCACACCGCGGTGATGACAAAGGAAATGGACGTTGCCAGCTGGGTACTGATGCCAATGCTTCCGGCAAAGAGCACCAGGAGCATGCAGGCCGCAAAGGGTATACAGCTGCCGATATAGCCAAAGGCGTAGCCCACGCTTGAGACCTCGTCCATGCGGTCATCGGTGGTAACGTCGGTGAGCATGGAGTCGCAGAAAATAAGGCTGCCGTTATAGCCGATTTTGGCAACGACAAACATGACGAGAAAGAGCAGCCATCCCATTGGAATCCCGAGGGCTACGCATCCCGCGGCCCCCACGCCCAGCGACAGGAGAAAGAGACGCTTCCGGTAGCCGCTGGTATCCCCGATGGTGCCGAGAATGGGCCCCAGTATTGCCACGATCAGGGTGGAAAGGGAGGTGGCGTACCCGAAATAAGCGGTCGAGTCCGCCATGGAAACTCCGGCGGCGGAGGCAATGTTTTTAAAATAAATGGGTATAATGGTAGAAACCAGCATGACAAAGGCTGAGTTGCCCACATCGTACAGGATCCAGGCTTTTTCGATTTTAGAAAATCTCATAGGAGTCCCCTTTTTTTGTTCTTTAAGTTTATTATAAAGAAAAAAAGGGAAAAAAGCTATCTTTTTATGTTAAAAGTATGTTAGAGAACGACCGGCTAAAAATTATCTTGACGATATTAATAAAATATAATATAATAATATTATAAAATTATAATATACGAATAAAGGAAGTCGATCAATGGATAAAAAAAGGCAGCAGGAAAACGAGCAGGCCGCCGGGATTTTAAAGGCGCTGGCCCACCCGGTGCGGCTGTGTATGGTGCGGGGGCTCATGGAGAGAGGCCGCAACAATGTCTCTTATATGGAGTCCTGTCTGGATGTGTCCCAGTCGGGGATTTCCCAGCATTTGTCCAAGCTCAAGGCAGCTGGCATCGTGCGCGGAACCCGCGAGGGAAATGAAATTTACTACGAGCTCTGTAATGAACAGGTTAAAGAAATTGTAGAAGTTCTATTCAAGGAGGAACAACAATGAAAAAAATTCTGATTGTCGGTGGTGTAGCCGGCGGTGCAACCGCTGCGGCACGTTTGAGACGCTTGAGCGAAGAGGACGAAATCATTCTCTTTGAACGCGATGAGTATATTTCCTTTGCAAACTGCGGTCTGCCCTACTATATCGGGGATGTGATTAAGGACCGCAGTAAGCTGCTGGTGCAGACCGTGGCCGGAATGTCCAAGCGTTTTAATCTGGATATCCGCAATTTCAGTGAAGTGGTTTCCGTCGACCGCACAAACAGCACCGTAAAGGTTAAAAACACCAAAACCGGTGAGGTTTATACTGAAACTTTTGACCACCTGATCCTGTCTCCGGGCGCTAAGCCTATTGCTCCACCGATTCCGGGACTGGCTGAGGCGGACAGCATTTTCACTCTGCGCAACGTGGCCGATACGGATAAGATCAAAGCCGAGGTGACCGAGCGGAAGCCTAAACGTGCCGTGGTGGTAGGCGGCGGCTTTATCGGCATCGAAATGGTTGAAAACCTGCGGGATCTGGGCATTAATGTAACCCTGGTCGAAAAGCTGAACCAGGTATTAAAGCCTCTTGACTACGAAATGGCACAGATTATCCATCAGGAGCTGAACGCCCACGGCGTCAATGTGATCCTGGGCGACGGCGTCGACCATTTTGAGGACGCTGGCAAAAGAGTCGTGCTGGAAAGCGGCATGAAGCTGGACGCGGATATGGTGATCCTGGCCATCGGAGTGGCGCCGGAAAACAAGCTGGCAAAGGACGCCGGCCTAAAGCTGGGGCCACGAGGCCACATCGTCACCACTGAAACCTACGAAGTCATGGATGGCGAAAGCGGTGAGGTCATTAAAAATATCTACGCCATCGGAGACGCCATTGAGGTCCGCGATTTTGTGGACGGCTCCCAGACCGCTGTGCCGCTTGCGTGGCCAGCCAACCGTCAGGGCCGCACCGTAGCGGACCATATCAACGGTATTCCCTTTAAAAACCATGGCATTCAGGGAACCTCTGTAGCCAAGGTCTTTAACAAAGTTTTCGCCACCACCGGTAACAACGTGGGACAGCTGCGGGCAAAAGGACTGCCATTCCAGCAGATTCACGCCCATCGCGGTAACCATGCGGGCTACTATCCAGACTCCACAAATATCGCATTAAAGCTCATTTATGATCCTAAGACATTAAAAATTATGGGCGCCCAGGCTGTGGGCCAGGAAGGCACTGAAAAGCGTATTGACGTCATTGCCTCTGTGATGAAGATGGGCGGCACGATCTACGACTTACAGGACATGGAGCTGTCTTATGCGCCGCCCTTTTCAGCCGCAAAGGATCCGGTCAACATTTTGGGCTACATTGCCCAGAACATCGACGAGGGCGTCTACAAAACCGTTGAGTGGGACGAAATTGACGACATCATCGCGGGAGGCGGATATCTGCTGGATGTCCGCACGCCGGTCGAATTTGGTGCCGGTCATGTAGAAGGCTCCCACAATCTGGAACTGGATACCCTGAGAGACCATATCGACGAGATTCCAGTGGGAAAGGATGAGCCCCTGTATATTACATGCCAGGTGGGCCTGAGAGGTTATCTGGCCATTCGTATCCTGGAGGATCATGGCTTTACCAATCTTTATAACCTGGCTGGCGGCTACAATACCTATAAAACCGGTCACTACAAGCTGGCAGAGCCAAGCTTTGACGTGGAGGACTCTCAGCCGGGGGAGCCAGAAGCCCCCAAGGGGGCGAAAGCAGACGTAAACCCTATTAAAACAGTGGATGTGACCGGGCTTCAGTGCCCCGGCCCGCTGATGGCAACCTATAAGGCTGTGAGTGAGGTAAAAGAAGGCGAGCTGGTACAGACCATTGCTACCGATTTTGGTTTTGTACAGGATGTGGAATGCTGGTGCAAAACCAATGGACACACCCTTATTTCCCAGGAAACCATGGGAAATAAATACATTGCCACTATCCGGAAGGGCGGCGGCGCCTCTGCCTGCGGTCTGGCTGCAGCCGCTCCGGCGGTTCAGAAAAACGCCACCATGGTTGTGTTTGACGGTGAGCTGGATAAAGCCATTGCAGCCATGATCATCGCCCAGGGCGCAGCAGCCCAAGGCAAGGATGTGACCTTGTTTTTTACCTTCTGGGGCCTGAACGTGCTGCGTAAGCCGAAGGCGCCAAGGGTAAAGAAGAATCTGATTGAAAAAATGTTTGGCCTGATGATGCCAAAGGGCGCCAGGCGGCTGCCTTTATCCAAAATGAATATGCTGGGGATTGGGCCTGCCATGATCAAAAGCATCATGAAAAAGAAAAATGTGGACGACATCGAAACCATGATTCACAAGGCTCAGGCCGCCGGGGTACGCTTTATTGCCTGCACCATGAGTATGGAGCTCATGGGGATTAAAAAGGAAGAGCTCATTGACGGCATTGAGTACGCGGGCGTCGGTACCTATATCGCCAGCAATGAAAACGCCGGAACCACCTTATTTATTTAACAGCACAATGCACGAAAAAGCCACTGCAGATTTTGCAGTGGCTTTTATTGTTGCTGCCAGTAAAAATTAAAAGCGTATACCAGGGGATCATAACCGGGTCAGGCTTTTCAGACCTCAATCTCGATGGAAACCGGGCAGTGGTCAGAGCCGGTGACATCGGTGTGGATGGCCGCGTCTTTGACCATGCCGATGGCGTTGTCGGACACAAAGAAATAGTCGATGCGCCATCCGGCGTTGTTGGCCCGGGCATTAAAACGGTAGGACCACCAGGAGTACTCAATGGTATCTGGATGCAGGTGACGGTAAGTATCCACATAGCCGTTTTCAAAGAAATGGTCAAGCCACTCGCGCTCCATAGGCAGGAAGCCCGAGCGTTTGGCGTTGGATTTGGGGTTCTTCAAGTCCATCTCGGTATGTGCAGTGTTGACATCGCCGCAGATGATGACCTTTTTACCCTGGTCTACCAAGGCGTTGACATCCTTTAAGAAACAGTCATAAAAATCCATTTTAAACTGAAGACGCGCATCATCCTTCTGACCGTTGGGAAAGTAAATATTAAAGAGGGTGAACGCCGGATATTCCATGATAATGGTACGGCCCTCATGGTTGAAGCGGTCATCGGACAGTCCGGTGGTGATTGAGATGGGTTCTTCTTTATAGTAAACAGCAGTGCCGCTGTAGCCTTTGCACTCAGCAGAGTGGAAAAAGCTGTGGTAGCCGGGAATGCCCTTGATGTCCTCGCTGATCTGATCCTCAGAGGCCTTGACCTCCTGAAGACATAAAATATCGGGCTGGGCGGCTTCGACCCATTCGGTAAAGCCCTTTTGTGCCACCGCCCGGATGCCGTTGACGTTCCAGGAATATAGTTTCATATCAATGCTCCTTTATCGATTTTTCATTGTTTTTTTGGTATAATGTAATTTATTATAACACAGAATCATTAGCAGTGAGTCAAGAAATGTACGGGAGATGAAAAAATGAACTATGTCATCGGGATTGACGGCGGCACCACCAAAATAAAGGCAGTTCTTTTCGATACCACAGGCCATGAGATCGAGACTGTGGCTGCACCCAGCGATATGATCGAGGACGGTGTACGTAAGGAACTGGATATGAATTTCTTCTGGGAAAAAACAGCGGCCTGCGTGCGCCTGCTGATGGAGAAGGGCCCTGCAAAGCCTGAGGATATCCTGGCAGTCGGGGTGACCGGACAGGGTGAGGGGCTGTGGGCTCTGGATAAAAACAACCAGCCAGTGGGCAGAGCAATTTTGTGGAATGACGGACGCGCCCATGAGGAAAACTGGGCTGTCAATGAAAAAACACCGGGGATCGGCAAGCTGGTGCACCGAAATCTGGGCACGCCGGTGGGGGCTGGGAGCCCCCTTCTGCTGCTGCGGTGGACCAAGGATAACCGCCCGGATGTGTACCGGCAGATTCAGACTGTGTTTTTCGCAAAGGACTGGCTGCGGTACTGTATGACGGATAAAATAGCCACCGACCCCACCGACGGAGGCGCCGCCTATTTAAAACTTATCGACGGCGCGCCGGCCAAACAGGCTCTGACTGTGCTCAGTCTGTCCGAGGTGGAAAACAACATCCCTGAGGTATTGTCTTCCGATACGGTTGCCGGGGCGTTGACAGCGGCCGCTGCGGAAAAGATGGGCTTACGGACCGGAATCCCGGTGGTCACCGGGGCCTTGGATGTGGTCGCCTCAGCGGTAGGCACTGGTGCGGTGAGCGTGGGTGACGCCGCAGTGGTATTGGGCACTACCTGCGCTGTGGAACAGGTGCTGCGGCTCCATGACTGTGATGTGACACGCTGCCGCAGACACTACCTGCACCACGTGCAGAAGAATCTGGCCATAGATTTGTCCTCCACCATAAACGGCATGGAAAATGTCGAATGGATGATGCGTGAGATTGCCAGAAGCGCCAATTACCGGGTGGTCGAGGGCCTTATCGAGGATACCCGTCCGGGAAGCGGCGGGGTTATTTACCATCCTTATCTGTCCGCTGCCGGTGAGCGGGCTCCTTTTCAGCATCGAGATGCCAGCGCCAGCTTTTTTGGGGTGAACTCAGGAACGACCAAGGGAGATCTTATGCGCGCGGTATACGAAGGCCTGGCTTTCTCGGTTCGTGACTGTCTGGAGGGCGGCAGCTATGGTGAGCGCCTGCTGCTGTCTGGCGGCGGCGCAGGAAGCGAGACACTGTCCCAAATGATCGCCGATGTGACCGGACAATCCGTTGTGGTTACTAAGGGCTCCGAGTTCGGAGCACTGGGGGCAGCCATGACGGCCGGGGTCGCCATTGGCCTCTTTGAGAGCGTGGGTGACGCCGCTGCTAAATGCTGCCGGCTTAAAAAGATATACAAACCCCGCCAAAATGAGATGTACGAAAAGGGCTATACCTTCTACCGCGAGCTCAGAGCTGCTTTCGGGCCGTTGTGGGAACGACGGACGGAGATTTTTGGGAAATAAAAGTAAATTAAATAAATAAAGGCAATTTTTATGAATAAAAAGTCTGATGTGCGTTTTTGTGCATTAGGCTTTTTATTTTGCGCTTTTTAGGGCTAAAAAGATAAAATCAGAACTATTACCTTAAAAAAATGGTGAGAAAATGTAATATTACTTGACAAATGTAAGGAAACGGTGTAAATTATATTCATGAAATACATTTGTAAAATAAAAATACAAATGTAACGCAATTGAAAAATAAGTGGACATATGTAATAATGAAAAAAATATGGACACTTATTTGGAGGTTGCCATGGAAGATAAAAATCTGTATATCAAGATCGCGCACTGGTATTATACCTTAGGCATGACGCAGGATGAGATCGCAAAGCGGCTTTCTTTTACAAGACAGCGTGTGAATCGGATCATCAGCTCCCTGAGGGATATGGGCATTGTCACCATAAAGGTTAACGGCTATGCTCAGGGAAATGTAGCGTATGAAGGGGCGATCGAGGAACATTTTGGTTTAAAAAGAGTAATCATTGCGGAATCGTATGATGGTGAGAGCAATTATCTGCCGTCGCTTGCAAATACGGCATCTCAGTATTTGGAGGATTACCTTCAGCCGGGTATGAGCATTGGGGTATCCTGGGGGGAAACGCTGGCGGCAACCATTTCGAACCTTTCTTTTAAAAGGCGGAGTGAGTGCACAGTGGTGCAGATGGTCGGAGCGCAAAACATTGACATGGATATGTTAAAGTCGGATGAAATCGCCCGGTCGCTGGCAGATAAGCTGGACAGTGTGTGTTATATACTTTACGCGCCAGTTGTTGTCGATCACGCGGAGACAAAGAGAATGTTAATGGAAGAGCGGACCATTCAAAAGTCCTATGAGCTCATGAGGCGCTGTGATGTGGCGCTCTTTGGGATCGGGCAGGTGAGCCGGGAGTCTACCATGTGTAAGCGTGGTCTGCTGAAGGTCGAGGACATTGACCGGCTGAGGCAGGACGGTTTTATTGGAGATGTCTGTGTGAATCCAGTAACCATTGATGGCCGCTGGCAGGATTGTTTTATCCGTGACCGTGTTATCAGCGCGAATATGGACATTCTGAAAAATATTCCGAATGTTGTGGCCATAGCTGGTGGGGAAGATAAGACCGAAGCTATCATCGGCTGTTTGGCCTCTGGGGTCATCGACACACTCATCACCACCGATATGACAGCAGAACGCATTGTGAGAACTCTTAGTTTGTAAAACTGGTTTGAACCACCTTGTGGTTTAGATAGATAAGTCAACGGCCGCATTGTGACAACAAGGGGGACGCCGTTGTCTGAAAAAACTATGATTCTCGGAGGGAAAATATGAAGTATATTATCGGCATTGATGCGGGGACATCGAATGTAAAGGCAGTTTTGTTTGATGTGGACGGCAATGAAATTTTAGTCGAAACTTTGGAAAACGAGCCCATTTATATCGGTGATACAGATGTAGAGCAAAACATGAATATTTTGTGGGAAAAGGTTGCTCTTTGTATCAAAATGATCATGGAAAACGGACCGGCAAAGGCAGACGATATTCTGGGCATTGGCGTCACCGGCCAGGGCGAGGGAATCTGGCTTATGGATGAAAATGGCGAACCCGTACAGGATGCGATTCTGTGGTGTGACGGCCGCGCTGCCGATGAAGTCGCCAAGGTGACAGAGGATGATCCAAAGCTCGGCGAAATGATTTTCAAAACAACCGGGACACCGCCGCTGACAGGAACACAGCTGATGCTGCTGAAGTGGATGAAAAACAACCGAAAGGAAGTACTGGACAGAGCGAAAACCATGTTCTTCTGTAAGGACTGGGTGCGTTATAAGCTGACTGGTATCATCAATGGCGATATGAGTGACACAGGAACCTCTTTAATGGACGCAGAAAAAGGTGAAGTGGCAGTGGATTTGTTAAAGGCACTGGATCTGGGCGAGTATGCAGATCTGATCGCTCCAGTGGTTATTTCCAACAAAATCGTCGGTAATGTTCTTGACGGTGTCGCGAAGGATCTTGGCCTTAATCCAGAGACGCCGGTCGTAGCGGGAGCCATCGATGTTGTCGCCGCTGCGGTGGGGATCGGAGCCGTAGAAGACAAGGACATCTGCGTTATCTTAGGCACTACCTGCGCCAATGAAATCTTCATGAAAAAGGAAGACTGCGAATTTGGAAAGGAGGGAACCCGCCTTGAAAAGCACGCGGTGGGCGATCTGTTTGTCAATCTGATGCCAACCATGAACGGAACACCGAACATCGACTGGGTGCTCAACGAAATTGCTCTGACTAAGGATTTTTCTAAGGTCGATATCATGATCAAGGACGTTCCGGCCGGCAGCGGCGGCGTGATTTACCATCCCTACATCAGTGCAGCGGGTGAACGTGCTCCGTTTTATCACCCGCACGCCAAGGCGAACTTCTTTGGTATCAGCGCAAACACTAAGCGTGCAGATTTAGTTCATGCAGTTTACGAAGGCATCACCCTTTCCATTAAAGACTGCCTGCAGGGCGCGGATAGAAACAGCAAAATTTTTATTGCCGGCGGGGGAGCCAAGAGCTCGATCTGGGCGCAGATGATCTCAGACGTCACTGGTATGGAAGTTGTTGTTTCTGCTGGAAACGAGTTTGGCGCCAAAGGAGTTGCCATGATGGTAGGACTTGCGGTAGGCGAATATGAAAGCTATACCGATGCGGCCCGAAGAACCTGCAAATCCGAGCGTATTTACCGTCCGAGACCAGACCAGAATGCGATTTACGAAGATATTTACACATTGTATAAGGGCATCCGTATTGCCTGCGAAAGCCTGTGGACAGCCCGTGCCGATGTGATGAAAACCATCAGTAAACGTACTCGTGAAAACTAGAGACAGAAAGAAGGATAACACAATGAAAATTTTTTTTACTGCAGAATATGATGAAGAACAGTTAAAGCCATTATACGAAATGGGCGAAGTGGTAAAGGATGGCTGGGCCATTGGCCTGCCAAAAATGCCGGAGGAGGAGCTGATGGAGAAATCCGCCGACGCGGACATTATCATCACAAGCTATGATGATATTACCCGAGCGGTCATCGAAAATGCCCCGAACCTCAAGCTTATCGCCTGTACACGAGCCACTCCGGTCAATGTTGATATGGCTGCAGCAAAAGAACGTGGTATCCCTGTTATCTATACACCAGGACGTAATTCTGACACCACGGCAGAGATGACTGTAGGTCTCATACTCTCCATCGCCAGAAAGATTCCAATGGCTTACAAGGCATTGAAAGAAGGTAAATTTACCGCAGACCCCAATGCCCAGAAAGTGACTAAGGAAGGATTAAAGGTCGATATGGTTTGGGATATGGAACCCGGTTCACCTTATATGGTCTTTAAGGGGACTCAACTCCATGGCAAAACCCTGGGAATCGTGGGTTACGGCAGTATTGGCCGTCGTGTAGGCAAAATTGCCCGCGCTTTTGGCATGGAACTGTTGATTTATGACCCGTTTCTCTGTCCTATTGATCTGGAGGAAGTCGGCGTTAAAAAAGCAGAAAAATTGGAAGATCTGATGAAAAACGCTGATTTTATTACTTGCCATATGAAGATTACTCCAGAAACTACTGGTATTATCAGTCGTGAAATGATTGCTCTCATGAAACCGACCGCTTATTTTATCAACAGCTCCAGAGGCGCAATTCTTGACGAAGAAGCCCTGATCGACGCACTCCGGGAAAAGCGGATTGCCGGCGCTGCCTTCGATGTCTATGCTAAGGAGCCTATTGCCAGCAACCATCCATATATCACTGAACTCGACAATGTGGTCATTACACCCCATATTGCCGGTGCTACCGACGACGTCCTTATTAATCATACCAAACAGATTGTCGCCGATGTAAAGCGCTTTTCAGAAGGCCGAAGAATGTTGTACGAATACCGTTAGGGCTGGAAAGATAAACCTGAAAAATTATATAATAAAGAGGAGATTAAAAATGTTACTGCAAAAAGAAAGAGAAGACGTTGTTAAATACTGCCAGATGTTGATTACCCACGGATTAACCAAGGGGACTGGAGGAAACATCAGTATTTTAAACCGGGAAGAAGGTCTGTTTGCCATCAGTCCAAGCGGCATTGACTATTTTGAAACTGAGCCTGAAGATATTGTTGTCATGAATCTGAAGGGCGAGATTGTGGACGGTGACCGTAAGCCCTCCAGCGAGCACGAGCTCCACCGTATCTTTTATACTGACCGCGACGATATTGCCGCAGTGGTGCATACCCACTCAGTTTACAGTACTGTTCTGGCAACCTTGAGAGAAGGATTGCCGGCTTCCAGCTATTTGGTCGCATTCTCCGGCTATGATGTCCGTTGTGCTGAATACGCCTCCTACGGCTCAATGGAACTGGCTAAAAATACCTTCGAAGCCATGAAAGAACGCAATGCCGCTTTTATGGCTAACCACGGCCTTATCGCCGGAGGCAGCGATATCCTCAATGCTTTCAATATTGTGGAACAGATCGAACAGTGCGCGGAAGTCTATGTTAAAGCAAGAGCTATTGGTACGCCGGTGCTTTTGGACCACGACGAAATGACCCGCATGATTGACAGCTTTAATAACTCTTACGGCCAGCGTAAAGCTAAAAAGGATCTCTAATAACCAAAGACATGTGACTATTTTCTGAAATAAATAAACCCCATCAAAACCCGGAGACAGCAGATTGGCCTCCGGGTTTTCCTTTTTGGAAACTGGGGAAGAAAGGAAGAACAAGATGAAATACATGGAAATAAGGCAGGCCATCATCGATGCCTGCCTGTGGCTCCAGGATACCGGCATGGTCATCGGTACCTGGGGAAATGTGAGTGTGCGCCTGGATGATGGCACGATCATGGTGACACCCAGCAAAATCGACTACGAGGACTTGACACCAGCGGACATGGTGATTGTGGATATGGCGGGCAGCAAGCTTGAGGGCGAACACAGCCCCACCTCTGAGATGCACGTACACCGGCTTATTTATGTTAACCGGCCCGACGTGGGCGCAGTGATTCACTGCCACCCCATCTATGCCTCAGCCATGTGTGCGGCGGACCACGGTATTCCTGTCATTTTTGAGGAAATGAGCCAGATGATCGGCGGGGAAATCCCCATCACAGCTGAATATGTGAACGCCGGACAGCATGTGCGTCTGGGAGAGGTGACAGCCGAAGCACTCGGCGATAAAAACGCTGTCCTGATCCGCAATCATGCTCCTGTTTGTGTAGGGCGTGACCTCAAAGAGGCGCTCACCTGCTCGCTGGTGACTGAGAAGGCGGCCAAGTGCTATCTGGCGCTTAAGGGCGGTGTGGAGATCACCACTATTCCCAAGGATATGGTTAAGGCAGAACGTCACCGATTCCTTTACAGCTACGGTCACGAGCAGTAAGAAGGAATGAAAGTCTTAAGAACCTTAAAAGTTTAGTTGATGAATTCTCCTTAAAAGAGTATAATAACATTTAAACAAACCTTACCCGGAGACATAATCCTGTCTTCGGGTTTTCCTGAATCTGAAATGAAAAGGTTATCCTGCTTTTAAATGTGTGAAAGGAGAATGTTATGGAATACGCAAAAGAAAGAAAAGCCATTGTGGATGCCTGCCGATGGCTGGAAGCCAACGAAATGGTCATTGGTACCTGGGGCAATGTGAGCGTGCGCCTGGGTGAAGGAAAGCTGCTGGTTACCCCGAGCCGGGTGTCTTTTACGGATATTTACCCCGAGGATCTGGTGGTGGTAAACGCCGAGGGCTGTAAGGTAGAGGGTGTCTGGTATCCGAGCTCCGAGGTCCATATTCACCGTCTGATTTACGAAAGACGTGAAGACGTCAATGCCATTATTCAATGCTATCCCACCTACGCCTCAGCCATGTGCGCTTCTCAGCAGGGGATTCCCCCAATTTTTGAGGAAATGAGCCAGCTCATCGGCGGCGGTATTCCAGTAACACCTGAATACATTAATGCCGGGCAGCACCGGCGGCTGGCCGAGGCTGTTATTGAAACCATTGGTCAGAAGAATGCAATCCTTATCCGGAATCATGCGCCCATGTGCTTTGGCCGCGATATGACCGAGGCCCTCACCTGCTGTAAGGTCACCGAGAAGGCCGCTAAATCTTATCTGGCACTCAAGGGCGGTGTGGACGTGGCCGTAATCCCTGACGAGATGGTCGCAGCCGAACGCGAGCGCTACCTGAATAAGTACGGGCATGAGGGATGTGAAGAATAAACGTAAAAAAGGACTGGTGTCAGTCCTTTTTTTATTTCGTGTTTCCCAGTCGTTCAATAACTGTACGGGCCGCATCGCCAAGCCATTTCTTTTCGAGAACGGCGTCAATATGGCCGTTGATAAGTTCGGGCAGAAATTCACGGATTTCCTCATCGGGGAGATCCCACCATTTCAGTGCCATGAGTTTCTCAATGGTGTCATCATCAAAACGCTTACGGATGGGCCTGGCCGGGTCGCCGGCTACCACTGTGTAGGGCGGGACGTCTTTTGTCACGACGCTGCGGGTACCGATAATGGCGCCGTCACCAATGTGTACACCCGGCATGATCACGCTGTTATACCCGATCCACACATCGTTGCCCACGATCGTCGGCCCTTTGAGGGTACAGACCTTGTCATCGGAGAAAAAACTTTCGTCCAATGCCCAGTGAGCATTCACAATGGGGAAGGGATAGTTGGCCAGAGAATCAAAGTTATGGTTGGCCAGGGGACAGATAAAGGTCGTGCCTGAAGCCAGCGAACAGTATTTCCCGATAATAATCTTATCCTGGTGGAACTCGGGAAAGTGGTACAATACGTTGTTTTTTACAAAATCCCGAGGGTCATTCTTTTCATCATGATAATAGGTATGTTCCCCCACCTGAATATCGGGGTCATCAATGACATTTTTCAGATAAACCACCGTGGGATCGTCGTCATTGAGATAGATTCGCTGATCGTTGTCCTTGCGCATTTTATACACTCCTGTAAATTCAAAATATCTTACGATACTATTATATCAAAAACTTACAGCTTTGGACAGATGTTGTTCGATTTTTCCTGACAGAGAGCAAGAAATGACAACGACCTTTCTTCTAAAGCTAAAAGCATAAAGAAAAAAGCAGGGAGCTCTTAAGATGTGGGAAAAGCCTTTTTATGGGTAAGTAATACATAGGATATTTTAATGTATTATAGAAATTTTGGAGATTTTCCCATTGTATTCATAGAAAGGAATCAGCATGAAAAAAATAACGGGCACTCTGACAGTCCTTCTCATGGTCATATTATTTTCGTTTTCACCCGTTTGGGCGGCCCAGGGGGCAGAAACAAAGCCCACGCCCACTGCGCCGGCAAAAACAGATACCATAAAGCCGGCGGACAAATCGGAGCCTGCTGATAAAGGCAGCAGCGAGTCCGCTGACAAGATGGAACCGGACAGCTCGGCGGCTGTGGAGAAGGCAGCAGTTCTGAAGTCAGGAAACTATTATACCTTTAAGCTGCCGGAAAGCGTGATCATCACCGAGGAGCTGTCATTGCCTCTGACCGATAAAAACGGTAAGCTTTACGGCACCGTTTATGTGGGCACCGATGGTGTGGCCGTCATTGCCCTGAGTGAGGAGGCTGCCGGTGATGCCGAGGTGACGGACCGGTTGGAAGCAGCTGGAGCCGAGCCGGCTGTTGTCCAGACGCTCGGAACCCAAACCGGCCCCCGGGGCAGTGTTGTTTTCAAAAAACAGGACGAAAACGGCAATGGCCTGGAGGGGGCACGGTTCGAGGTTTTAAAAACAGATGAAAACAACCGGACCGTAGCCGCTGTTACCTCAGGCGCAGACGGTAGTGTCCGCTGTGACGGCCTTGAGCCAGGAACCTATCGGGCGGTTGAAACTGAGGCACCAGGCGGCTTTCTGCGAAACCGCGAGGTCATGGATTTCACCATTTCCGATTCGGCACAGACTCAACCTGTTGTGGTGGATCTGGGGGTACATATAAGCTACCAGGGACGCCTGTCAATCTTAAAAATGGACGAAGAACGGAACCCGCTGGCAGGGGCTAGCTTTAAAATTCTGGATGCCAATGGCTATACGCTCCAGAAGGATATGGTCACCGATTCAGACGGCAGGATCTGGGTCAGCAATCTGGCGCCAGGGCGCTATCAGGTCATGGAAACCGAAGCGCCCTCAGGTTATCATCTGGACGCCACCCCGGTGAGCTTTGAGGTGGCATCAGAGGCAGAAGGCGAGCCCACAGCGATGGAGGTTAAGGCCGTCAATGTCAGACGCTCGTCCAAGCTTAAGTATTCTACGGGTACGGCGTCTCCCAATGCGGATACAGGTGTAGACAGCATGGATTTCCTTGGCCTTGGGTTTGTTGCCATTGCGGCGGTCATTGCCGCAGGGGTGATGGTTTACCAGAAAACAAAGCATAAATAAAGTAAAACAAAGCGTAAAATTTAATTTTTCTTCCTATTTATATTAGGGGCTGAATTAGCACTTTATTATCCCCTGTTTTTCTTTGACTGACGAATAATGTCTTCCAGGTACTCCTTACGCTCCATTTTTTCAAGGAGTGTGTTCTCCAGCAACTCTTTTTCCTCGGTTAGAACCTGGAGACGGGTGTAGTCGGTAGTGATTACGGCTATCTCCTGGTCGATGGCCTCCAAGCGGTCCTCCATTTGCTTCATATCAGCATCGATGCAGTTATATTCCTGCTGTTCCCGGTAACTCAGCTTCACAGCCCTTTGCCGGGGCTTCTCGGTTTTTTGTTCACTGGGTTTACTAATCTTGTCGTCCTGATCCCGGTTTGCGTGCTTTTGCATGTAATCGGTGAAATTACCGGTCTGCACCAGGATATTACCGCGGCCTGTAAAGGAGAAGATAGTATCACACACCCGGTCCAGGAAGTAGCGGTCATGGGAGACGGTGAGCACGCTGCCCTGGAAATCATCCAGGTAATTTTCCAGAATTTTGAGAGTATCGATATCCAAATCGTTGGTGGGCTCGTCTAAGAGCAGAACATTCGGTGCGGACATAAGAATACGGAGCAGATACAGTCGTCTGCGTTCACCGCCGGACAGCTCGGAGATCCGCACCCACTGGGCGTAGCGGTCAAAAAGAAACAGCTCCATCATCTGGGCCGCAGTGATGACTTCACCCCGGGCGTTTTCCACGGTTTCGGCGCCTTCGCGAATGTATTCAATGGCGCGCAGATTCAGATCCATGTCTTCGGATTCCTGGGAGAAATAGCCGATTTTGACCGTGTCGCCGATAACGATGGTTCCACTGTCTGGCCGGATTTTTCCAGCAATCAGATTCAGCAGAGTGGATTTCCCCCTGCCGTTTTTTCCGATGATGCCAATGCGTTCATCGGGCCCGAAAATGTAGCTGAAGTCCTTCACCACGCACTGGTTTTTAAAGGACTTGGACACATGGTCCATGTCTATCACCTGTTTACCAAGTCGGGTGAAGCCTACGTTGATTTCGAGGATATCCTCGCTCAGGTCGGCGGCGCTGTTTTTAATATCCTCGAAGCGTTGAATCCGGGCTTTCTGTTTTGTGCTCCGGGCACGTGCACCGCGCCTGATCCATGCCAGCTCACGCCGGTACAGGTTCTGTCGTTTCTGTTCCATAATGTTTTCGAACTCTTTGCGGGCGACCTTTTTTTCGACGAACTCGGAATAATTGCCGGTGTATTCGTACAGGGCGCCGCCGTCCAGCTCGACGGTTTTGTTCACGACACGATCCAGAAAATAGCGGTCATGTGTGACCATTAAGAGGGCGCCCTTGCGGTTTTCCAGATACTTTTCGAGCCAGGCAATGGTCTCATTATCCAAGTGATTGGTGGGCTCGTCAAGGATTAGGAGGTCGCAGGGGGTCAGGAGTACGGAGGCCATTGCCACGCGCTTGCGCTGCCCGCCGGACAGGGTGCCGATGGTTTTGTCGAAGTCCTTGATACCCAGCTGGGTCAGGATGGTTTCGACCTGGGATTTCAGGTTCCACAGGCCGCCTGCGTCAATGGTATCGGTCAGAGCCAGAAGGTGTTTCTGGAGTTTTTCATCCTCTGGGTAACGCGCCAGGAGATCCAGAGTGCTCTCATAGTCCCGCAGAGTGTTCATCTCCGGCGTGTCGGCCCGGAAGACCTGGGCCAGGACGGTGACATTTGGGTCGAGCTCGGGTGTCTGGGCCAGATACTCAATGCGTTTGCTGCCGTAGATACGGATTTCGCCAGCATCCGGGGTATCCTGCCCGGCGACAATGCGAAGCAGGGAGGATTTCCCAGTGCCGTTAACGCCGATGACGCCGATTTTATCGCTGTCCTCGATGTTGAAACTGATTTTTTCAAAAAGGGTTTTGACACCGTAGGTTTTTTTAAGGTTGATGACGGATAATAGGTTCATGATTTCATTTTCTTTCTTTTAGCTTTTAGCGGTTTTCTTAAGGGCTATTTTAACACAAATTATGCTAAGAAAAAAGAAATCTCAAAATAAGGCTAATTTAAAGCTTTGTTGAGTAGTATAAATATACAATAAAACACCGCTTATGTATGATTTGAGTAGTTATAGGGGGTCAATATACCTGTATATACATATTTCACAAAAAAAGACCGTTTAATAACAGAATTTTCCTGTAATCTATTGCAAATTCGCCAAATATGTGGTAGTATTGTTATATATTTAACAGATACTCCTTTTGTTCTATAAATGGACAGTTGGAGTATAAGATAAATGATTCAAATATTCACATGGAAATGTGAGAATTAATGGAGGGAATTTTAAGTGGCAAAAGAAGTAGTATTAGCTGGTGCTGTACGTACAGCAATTGGTAGTTTTGGTGGTTCTTTAGCAAACGTTCCAGTGGTAGACTTGGGAACCATCGTTATTAAAGAAGCATTAAACCGCGCAGGTGTTAAACCGGAAGACGTTGACGAAGTATTAATGGGTTGTGTATTACAGGCAGCTCAGGGACAGAGCGTCGCTCGTCAGTCCGCTGTAAACGCTGGTATTCCTGTTGAAGTTCCAGCTTTAACACTTAACAATTTATGTGGTTCTGGCCTTAAATGCATCAACCTTGCAGCTGCTATGATCCAGGCTGGAGAAGCGGATATTATTGTTGCTGGTGGTATGGAAAGCATGTCTGGCGCTGCTTATGCTGTTCCTAAAGGACGCTATGGCTACAGAATGGGCGACGGCCAGTTCATCGACACCATGATCAAAGACGGTTTAACCGATGCCTTCAATCACTATCACATGGGTATCACTGCTGAAAATGTAGCAGAACAGTATGATGTAACCCGCGAAGATCAGGATGATTTCGCCGCTAAGAGCCAGCAGAAATGTGAAGCTGCTCAGGCAGCTGGTCGTTTCGACGATGAAATCGTACCAGTTCCGGTTAAAGTTAAAAAAGAAATTGTTGAATTCAAAGTTGATGAATTCCCAAGAAAAGGCGTAACTGCCGAAGGTATCAGCAAAATGCGTCCGGCTTTCAAAAAAGACGGTACCGTAACTGCTGCAAATGCTTCTGGTATCAATGACGGCGCTGCTGCCATCGTTGTTATGTCTGCTGAAAAAGCAAAAGAATTAGGCGTTAAGCCAATGGCTAAATTTGTTGTCGGTGCTTCCGCTGGTGTTGATCCATCCATCATGGGTGTTGGACCAATCTTCTCAAGCCGCAAAGCCTTAGAAAAAGCTGGTTTAACCATCGATGATATGGACTTAGTTGAAGCAAATGAAGCTTTCGCAGCTCAGTCTTGTGCCGTAGGCAAAACTTTAAATATTCCTGAAGATAAATTGAATGTAAACGGCGGTGCTATCGCTCTGGGTCACCCGGTTGGTGCTTCCGGTTGCCGTATCATGGTAACCTTACTGCACGAAATGCAGAAACGCGGCGCTAAAAAAGGTCTTGCAACCTTATGTGTAGGCGGCGGTATGGGCGTGTCCACCATCGTAGAAATGGACTAATTTTGCAAAAGTAAAGGACGAATTACTCGGTAAGCTGCGTGTAGCTGCGGTCAGCGCGCTCATATAGAAATGACAAGACGTCGTTTCTGCAGCTTACGCCTTTTATTTCGATCTTTCTCTTAGCAGAAAAAGGAAATTAAACATATCAATTAAGGAGAGAAGGTAATTACAATGGGTTTTGTTAAATATGAACCACAGGGTGCAGTTGCTGTTATCACCATCGACCGTGAAAAGGCTTTAAACGCTTTAAACAGTGAAGTACTTGAAGATCTGGACAAGGTCATCGACGGTGTTGATTTAGATACGATCCGTTGCCTGATTATTACAGGCGCCGGTCAGAAATCTTTTGTTGCCGGTGCGGACATCGGTGAAATGAGCAGCCTGACTCAGGCTGAAGGCGAAGCTTTTGGTAAAAAAGGAAACGATATTTTCAGAAAGATCGAAACTTTACCTATCCCGGTTATCGCTGCGGTTAACGGTTTTGCACTGGGCGGCGGCTGTGAATTATCCATGTCCTGCGATATTCGTCTGGCTTCTGAAAATGCAACCTTTGGCCAGCCTGAAGTTGGCCTTGGTATCACTGCTGGTTTCGGTGGTACTCAGCGTCTTGCACGTCTGATCCCGACTGGTAAAGCAAAAGAAATGCTGTATGCCTGCACCAATATCAAAGCGGCTGACGCTTTGAGCTGGGGCCTGGTTAATGCTGTTTATCCGGCAGACGAATTAATGCCTGCTGCATTGAAATTAGCTGGTAAAATTGCTAACAATGCTCCAATTGCTGTTCGCAATACTAAAAAAGCTATCAATGATGGTCTTGAAATGGGTATGGACGACGCAATTGCCTTTGAAGCAAAACAGTTTGGCGGATGCTTTGAATCTGCTGATCAAAAAGAAGGTATGGCTGCTTTCCTGGAAAAACGTAAACACGAACCTTTCCAGAATCGTTAAGCTTGTAATTTAATATGATTTTCAACTCAAGGGTATTTTTGTATAAAAATACCCTTGAGTTTGGGCTTTTCGCCTGTATATACAAATCTGTATATACAAGAATACAAAAAAGTTTTTAATTTATCTAGGAGGACTTAAAATGAAAGTTGGCGTTATTGGTGCCGGTACAATGGGATCTGGTATTGCTCAGGTTTTCGCTTCTACCGATGGTTATGAAGTTGTACTTTGTGATATCAAACAGGAATTTGCCGATGGTGGTAAAGCTAAAATCGAAAAAGCATTAGCAAAACAGGTTGCTAAGGGCCGTATCGATCAGGCTAAAATGGACGCAACCTTAGCAAAAATCACAACAGGTTTAAGAGACGCTGTTGCGGATTGTGATCTGGTTGTTGAAGCTGTCTTAGAACAGATGGAAATGAAACATGAATTATTCCAGGCATTACAGGAAATCTGTAAACCAGAATGTATTTTTGCTTCCAACACTTCTTCTTTATCTTTAACAGAAATGTCTCAGGGCGTTGATCGTCCAGTTATTGGTATGCACTTCTTTAATCCGGTTCCTGCTATGAAACTGGTTGAAGTTATCGCTGGTTACCATACTTCTCAGGAAACAGTTGATACTATTAAGAAGATTGCAACAGATATCGGCAAAACACCGGTACAGGTTAACGAAGCTGCAGGTTTCGTTGTAAACAGAATCTTAGTTCCAATGATCAACGAAGGTATCGAAGTTTATGCTGCTGGTACTGCTTCCGCTGCTGATATCGACACCGCTATGAAATTAGGCGCAAACCACCCAATGGGACCACTGGCTTTAGGCGACTTAATTGGTCTGGACGTTGTCCTGGCAATTATGGAAGTATTACAGGCTGAAACAGGCTCTGACAAGTACGCTCCGGCTCCACTTCTGCGGAAAATGGTACGCGCAGGCGTTTTAGGTATGAAAACAGGAAAAGGATTCTTTGATTACACAAAATAAGCTTGTGTGACAAATATATTTAGGAGGAACAGTATGGACTTCAATCTGAGTAAGGAACATCAAATGTTGCGCACACTCTACAGAGAGTTTGCAGAAAATGAAGCAAAACCAATCGCCCAGGAAATTGACGAAGAAGAACGCTTCCCACAGGAAACCGTTGATAAAATGGTTAAAAATGGCTTTATGGGTATTCCAATTGCCAAAGAAGACGGTGGACAGGGCTGTGACACTTTAGCTTACATCCTGGCTGTTGAAGAATTATCCCGCGTTTGTGGTACTACAGGCGTTATCCTTTCAGCACACACTTCTTTAGGTATGGACCCAATCCGTAAATTCGGTACTCCAGACCAGAAAGCAAAATATTTACCACGTTTAGCTAAGGGTGAATTATTAGGCGCTTTCGGCTTAACTGAACCAGGCGCTGGTACCGATGCTTCCGGACAGCAGACAAAGGCTGTTTTAGAAGGCGACCATTATGTATTAAACGGTACTAAAATCTTCATCACCAATGGCGGCAAAGCAGATGTTTACATCATCTTCGCCATGACCGACAAGAGCAAAGGCACCAAGGGTATCTCTGCATTCATCGTAGAAAAAGACTTCCCAGGCTTCTCAATCGGTACTAAAGAAAAGAAAATGGGTATCCGTGGTTCTTCCACAACCGAATTAATTTTCGAAGACTGCATCGTTCCAAAAGAAAATCTTCTTGGTAAAGAAGGTAAAGGCTTTGGTATCGCAATGCAGACTCTGGACGGCGGCCGTATCGGTATCGCTGCTCAGGCTTTAGGTCTGGCTCAGGGCGCTTTCGACGAAACCGTTGCTTACGTTAAAGAAAGAAAACAGTTTGGCCGTTCTATCGCCAAATTCCAGAATACACAGTTCAAATTAGCCGATATGTACGCACGTATCGAAGCTGCCCGTAACCTGGTTTACAAAGCAGCCATCGCTAAAGATACACAGAAAGTATTCTCTGTAGAAGCAGCAACTGCTAAACTTTTCGCAGCTGAAACCGCTATGGCTGTCACCACAGAATGTGTACAGTTACTTGGTGGTTATGGTTACACCAGAGACTATCCAGTTGAACGTATGATGCGTGATGCTAAGATTACCGAAATTTATGAAGGAACAAGCGAGGTACAACGTATGGTTATATCTGGCAACGTTCTGAAATAGGAAGTTCAAAAGGAGGAAATTTAGGTGAATATTGTAGTTTGTGTAAAACAAGTTCCTGATACAAATGAAGTTAAACTTGATCCAGTAACAGGTACATTAATTAGAGATGGCGTTCCAAGTATTATGAACCCAGATGATAAAGCTGGTCTGGAAGCTGCATTAGAGCTGAAAGATGCTACCGGTGCGCACATTACCGTTGTTTCCATGGGACCACCACAGGCAGATGACGTTCTTCGTGAAGCACTCGCTATGGGCGCTGATGAAGCGATTTTAGTAACCGACAGAGCTTTCGGCGGCGCCGATACCTGGGCTACTTCTACAACCATCGCAGCTGCGGTTAAAATGTTAGACTATGACCTGATCATTACAGGCCGTCAGGCAATTGATGGCGATACCGCTCAGGTTGGTCCTCAGATCGCTGAACATCTGAACATTCCAAATGTCAGCTACGCAGAAGATATTAAGGTAGAAGGCGATTCTGTTATCGTAAAACGTCAGTATGAAGACAGATACCATACCATTAAAGTACAGATGCCTTGCTTAGTTACCGCTTTAGGCGAAATGAATACACCGCGTTATATGACTCCAGGTGGAATCTTTGACGCTTACAGAACAGACGAAGTTAAAGTCTGGACACTGGAAAACATCGACGTTGATACAAGCAACATCGGTTTAAAGGGTTCTCCGACACGCGTATTCAAATCCTTCCCAAAAGCTTTAAAACCGGCCGGAACTGTTGTTCAATTAGATCCACAGGAATCTGCTGATTTCTTACTGGAAAAATTGAAAGAAAAATTCATTATTTAATGGAAAGTGGTGAACATAGATGAGTTTACAAGATTATAAAGGTGTTTTCGTCTTTGTACAGCAGGTAGATAATGTTATTACTCCTGTTTCTTTCGAACTGATTGGTAAAGGTAAAGAATTAGCCAATGATTTAGATACAGAAGTAACTGCTGTTGTTTTAGGTTCTAAAATCGACGCTATGGGTAAAGAATTAGCCCGTCATGGTGCAGACAGAGTCATCATGGTCGACGATCCTGCTTTAGAAGTATATACAACCGAACCGTATGTACATGCATTTACTGAAATTATTAACAAATACAAACCAGAAGTTGTTCTGTTTGGCGCTACCGCCATTGGCCGCGATATGGCTCCTCGTGTATCTGCACGTGTTCATACCGGCTTAACCGCAGACTGTACAAAACTGGAAATCAACCCAGAAGATAAGGGCTTAATGATGACCCGTCCGGCTTTTGGCGGTAACATCATGGCGACTATCCTGTGTCCGGATCACCGTCCACAGATGTCAACGGTACGTCCTGGCGTTATGCAGAAACTTCCTACAAACGACGCAGCGGAATGCGAAGTAATCAAAGAAGAAGTTGCTGGCTTAAGCGATCACATGAACGTAGAAGTGATGGAAATTGTTAAAACCGTTGCCGAAAAAATGGATATTCAGGATGCTAAAATCCTTGTATCTGGCGGCCGTGGTATGGCATCTCCAGAAAACTTCAAGCTGCTTGAAGATCTGGCAGACGCTTTAGGCGGAACCATCTCTTCTTCAAGAGCATGTGTAGATGCTGGCTGGGTTGAAAAAGACCGTCAGGTTGGTCAGACTGGTAAAACCGTTCGTCCGAATCTGTATATTGCCTGCGGTATCTCCGGCGCAATCCAGCATTTAGCTGGTATGGAAGAATCTGATGTCATCATCGCGATCAACAAAGACGAAACTGCTCCGATCTTCAACGTAGCAGACTTTGGTGTCGTTGGCGATGTATTCAAAATCTTACCACTGTTCACAGAAGCAGTTAAGAAAGAAATGGCAACCAGATAGTTAGAAGTTCTTATGAAATTAAAAGTCCGAAGCCTTAAAAAGCTTCGGACTTTTTTATTGAGCGCATCTGCATTTTTTTGCGCAGTCGGTAGAAGTTTTTGCGAGAGCATGTACAAACGCGGTGTAAGGGTGTAAGATAAAGGTTAATAGAAACGTTACTTACGATGGAGGATTCGATGTCAGGAAAAAATATTTTTATCGCGAAGAGTGCCGATGTACTGGGCAAGGTCCGGATCGGCGATTACAGCAGCATTTGGTACCAGGCGGTACTGAGAGGGGATATGGACAGCATTACCATTGGCGAACGCAGCAACGTACAGGACGGCTCCGTGGTGCATGTGGCACCGGGAGGATATTCTGTGAAGATTGGTGACGGCGTGACTATTGGGCATAACTGTACCATTCACGGTTGCACCATTGAAGACAATGTGCTGGTCGGCATGGGCTCCACCATCTTAAACGGAGCGGTGATCGGTGAAAACACCATCATCGGCGCAGGCTCCCTGGTCACCCAGAACAAAGTCATTCCGCCGGGGTCCCTGGTCATGGGCAGTCCGGCAAAGGTGATCCGTCCCCTTACCGATGCCGAGATCGAAAGCATCCGCGCCAACGCGCGGGAATACATGGAATGTATGCGTCTGGAACCTGGCAAGAGCTATTATGAAAACAGCGAGGGTATTATTGTCGTCAGACAGCTCTAAACGGATCAGCGTAATAAAAAAGCACTCAGATACAGGTTCTGAGTGCTTTCTTTTATACAAATTTAACCGCTGTCCCGTAGGCGATAACCTCGGCAGCCCCCTGCATGATGGCCGATGAGGCGTAACGGATATTGACTACCGCGTCGGCACCCAGGCCCTCGGCCTCCTGTACCATCCGTTTGGTAGCCAGTGCGCGCGCGTCATTCATCATTTCATTATAAGCCTTGAGTTCACCACCCACAATGGTTTTAAACCCTTGGCTGATGTCGCGCCCAATGTTTTTGGACTGAATGGTCGAGCCCTTGACCAGGCCCAGCATTTCAAATTCCTTACCACTGATATAATCAGTATTTACTAAGATCATCTTCTTCTCCACTCCTTATCTCATCAATTCGCTGAATTAAAACATGGAGGGAAACGCCGGCCAGCGCCAGTGGCAGGATACTGCACAAAATCTTAATGATCAGTGGGACATCAATCAGAAAACAGACGATGATAAAACCCACAAAATATAAGATCAGCAGCAGTCCAATGACCAAAGGGGCAATGATTTTCTTTGTTTTCATAAACAGGCTGCTCCCTTCCTAAGCTGTTTCCATTATATCGGATATTTGTCTTCAGGACAAGGACTAGTCGTCATAATCGCCGAAAATATTGCGGCTCCGCCGGTTTCTGAGTTTGAAAAAGGCAAAGACACCGCCGCCGGCCAGCACGATCACAATAGGAACCGCGATAAACAGTGGGTTAATGCCCTTATCCGTCGTTTTTAAAAGGATCAGGTAATCCCCCGGGGCGTTTACATTAAAGGTCGCCACCTTGGTATCATTGTGGTAAGTGGTGACAACCGGGTCGATACTGTCGTTTTCGCTGTTGTACTTGCTGGCAGTGAATTGGGATTCTGACTGAAGCTTTGAGGCCTGGTCATCGGTCAGGGCAATATTAATTTCCAGAGGTTTCTCAAAGCTTGAAAGCGAGGACAGAGCTCCTGTGGATTTTAGGGTTGACGCTTCAATCGTAAAAGGTGCGGTCACAGGCGTCAGCTTAGTTTCAGACAGTTTATAGCTGCTGTTTGAAAGACTGGGGCCTTTTTTGAGTCCAAGGACCAGTTTGTCGCCGTCGGCCAGCTTACTCAGGTCATCGCTTTTTAAAATGGACGGTGAAACAATGACAGAATCCTTATTGACAGGAACATTTAAAACGATTTTGCCAGTCTGCATATTTTTGAGGGCCGGCGCGGGCACGCGGATATTGACTTCCGGATCTGTAAGCCCTTTAGTTTCAATGGCCGGAGCTTTTAAAACCAGCTTGGTGAGGGCAGAGGAGCCCGCCTGCTGTTTTTCGGTCAGCTTAACGGCACCGGCCGTGATGGCCGAATTCAATGCATCGTTGTTAAATTCGACGGTCACCGTATTTTGGCTGGTAGCTGCCGTATAAGCGTTTGACGGCAGGTTGACGTCGATGGTCGTTTCCTTAACAGTCAGCGTGATGGGATAATCGCCCTCCACCTTCTGGACTTCCTGCACCTGTTCCTCCACTGTGGTTTCTACCGTTGTGGATTCCGTGGGAACATAGTCGTCGCTGTCATCATAGGAATTGTTGTAATAGGAAGGTGTGTACTCGTTATTATCATAGCTGCCGTCGTAGCCATCATTATAATCACTGTCATCGTTGTTGTCGCTTGGCCCCGGGTCTGGGTTTGGCGCTGGATCCGGAGCGGGATCGGGTTCAGGGTCGGGCTGTGGATCAGGGTCGGGCTGTGGATCAGGGTCGGGCTGTGGATCAGGATTAGGGTCCGGGTCTTCTACTGGCGGTGTTTCAGTCTCGTTATTTTCGCCATCCGGGTCACGTGTGCTAGTCATAACAGAAAAGGAGCCTGCCTTGTAAACAGAGGCGCAGGCTGTCTGCACTGTAAAATTAAAGATTAGAGCAAATGTCAAAATTGCTGTCATTAGTTTTTTCATTTTTCTCTCCATTACATAAAAAGATAGTCCCAATTAAAAAATCGAATTGTGATCTTCATTATATCACAATTCGATTAAAAATAGTAAATTCTTTTAAGATTCGATGCGGAACTGAGCCAGCGGCCGGAACAGCAGCATGGAGATGACAATGCCCACAATGGCCTGCAAAGCGTTAAAAGGAATATTAACCAGCGGAGAGACAAAACTGCCGTACAAGATAATTTCTGATACATAGTAGATCAGAGTCATGATCACTCCGGCAATTACCATCACAGCGATTTCTTTTTGCCGTCCCGGGTTACCGCGCAGAAAATATCCAGTCAGGTAAGCCATCACGCCTTTGGCCAGCATGGTAGGGATGATATAGGCCCCAAAGCCGGCGAAGTAATCCGCCGCCCCTGCGCCGATGGCTGCCGCAATGGTGCCGTAGACCGGCCCCAGAATAAAGCCACACAGAAAAACCGCCGCGTCGCCCAAATGGATGTAGCCGTTGGGAATCGGGATCTTCACGACTGAGATCATGATAAAGGTAACGGCCATTAGCAGCGCCGTATAGCATACTTTTTTGGTTGTGATGTTCACTTTTAGACCTCCGAAAATAAAACGTTGCATCCATTATAGCACATTGGCAGGGAATGAAAAGGACCAAAAAGGACCAAAATCGTGCGGATTCTGGTCCCTATGGGTTTTACTGTACTTTTTCGATAAAAATGCTCACGCTGCTCGCGTAGTCGAGACCGGTGCGCTGCGGATTGTTGGGGCTGATGGTTACGCTGATATCGCAGCCGTCCACATTGCCAGTGATGGTGGTAGAAGCGTCGCTGTCGGCCTGGTTAAAGTTTTCGGCAGAAGCCATGAGATCCGAATAAAACTGCGACAGCTCAGCCGTATCGGCAGTGGAGCCGTAAACCGCTGTCCAGCCGGGATTTCCATTGTTTGTGGTAATATCGTGGGAGTCTCCGACGCCGCTCACCTTGTAAAGGGGCAGGAGATTGCTGGGATAGGACTGGGCCAGCTGTCCGTCCTCATTATTATAGAGGTCGGCCTGGTTCGCGTCAATGACCTCCTGCATTTCCGGCGGGGTCTGTAAACCCTCGGTGGTTGCTGAGTTGTCAATTGTGGGCTGCGGGATTGCCGTCGGGGTATTGTCCGCGACGGAGGGCGCGCTGGTCGGGGTGGTTTTGGCAGCGTCTTTTGATCCGTTAAACATGGGAACAAAAAACATAATGCCCACGATGATGACAATCACTGCTAAAACGCCGAGAAGTACTTTTTTTTTCGTGTTCATGTTGAGTCACCTTCATTCATCTTTCTAAAATACTATTAATGATTCCGTATAATTCATTATAAACGATTTTCTCTAAAATATAAACCATTTTCTTTAGAAACTAAAGAATACACTTGATTTTCTCCAGAATATTAGGTAAAATAGACTTCATGTATGAATCGATCAAATGCAATGACGAGGACGCTGTGATCACACGTTTTTCAGAGAGGTAACCCCAGTGCTGAAAGGTTACCAGAACAACGGTCATGGAAATCACCTCTGAGCAGGGTTTCTGAGCCAGCCGGTTAGGAAACCACGGGAAACCGTTATCTTTATCGAGTGGGCAGGCACCCTTATAGGGGCGCAGTCTGTCAATCTGGGTGGTACCGCGGAGTTTTGCGCTTCGTCCCTGCGTTGTTGCAGGGGCGGAGCTTTTTTAATGCTTAATGATCCTGCAAAATAACGATCAAAATAACATTATCAAATGAGGAGGCACTATGGCTGTATTTAAAAATTTATCCAATGAATGTGTCAGTGAAACTGAAAATAAAATCGCCAGCCGCTGGGAAGAGATGGATATCTTAGACAGAACCATCAAAAACCGCGACGACGCAGAAAATTTTGTATTCTATGAGGGGCCGCCGACGGCCAACGGAAAACCGGGGATCCACCATGTGATCGCCCGTACCTTAAAGGACTCGGTCTGTAAATACCAGACCATGAAAGGCTACCGCGTGCTGCGTAAAGCCGGCTGGGATACCCACGGGCTGCCGGTTGAGATTGAGGTCGAAAAGCAGCTAGGGATCAGTAGTAAGCCAGAGATTGAAGCTTACGGAATCGCAGAGTTTAACAAAAAATGTAAGGACTCTGTCTTCAGCTATGAAAAGCAGTGGCGCGAGATGAGCAAGCGCATGGGCTATTTCATCGATCTGGAAAACCCCTACATTACGCTGGACAACAACTACATTGAATCCGTCTGGTGGATTTTAAATAAATTCTTTAACGAGGGATATATTTATGAAGGGCATAAGATTCTGCCCTATTGCCCGCGCTGCGGCACCGGGCTGGCATCCCACGAGGTCGCCCAGGGCTACCAGGAAATCAAGACCAATACGGTTGTCGTGGCTTTCAAGCGCGCCGACGCCGATGAATACTTCCTGGTCTGGACCACCACACCGTGGACGCTGGCCGCCAATGTGGCCCTGGCCGTCAATCCCGAGGCCGACTATATCAAGGCAAAAAGCAAGGGCGAGGTCTACATCTGCGCCAAGGTGCTCGCGCCCAAACTGCTGGGGGACGATTACGAAATCATCGAGGAAATGAAAGGGAAAGCCCTCGAGCATATTCCTTATGAACGTCTCATGGACTTTGTGCCTGTACCGCCGAATAAAAAAGCTTTCTTTGTTACCTGTGCCGACTACGTCACCACCGAGGACGGTACCGGTGTGGTTCATATTGCTCCGGCCTTTGGGGAGGATGACTACCAGGTTGGACGTAAATACAACCTGCCTGTGCTCCAGCCTGTAGGGGAGGACGGTAAATACACCGAAACACCCTGGAAGGGACACTTTGTCATGGAGGATGGCCTGGACATCCAGATCATCACCTGGCTCAAGGAAAACGGCAAGCTGTTTAAGAAAGAAAAAGTGCTCCACAACTACCCGCACTGCTGGCGTTGTAAGACACCGCTTTTATATTACGCAAAACCCAGCTGGTATATCGAGATCACCAAGATCAAGGATCGTCTCATCGAGAACAACAATGGGGTGGACTGGTATCCTGAATTTGTGGGTGAAAAACGCTTTGGCAACTGGCTTGAAAACCTCAACGACTGGGCCATCTCAAGAAGCCGTTACTGGGGAACACCGCTGCCCATCTGGCGCTGTGACGACGAAAACTGCGGTGAGCTGGCCTCTGTCGGCTCAAGAGCTGAGCTTGCTGAGAAAGCCATTGAGGACATCAGCGAGGACATCGAGCTGCACCGCCCCTATGTGGACGACGTGCACCTGCGCTGCCCAAAATGCGGCAAGCCCATGACCCGTGTCAAGGACGTCATTGACTGCTGGTTCGACTCCGGCTCCATGCCCTTTGCCCAGTACCACTACCCCTTTGAGAACAAAGAGCTGTGGGAAAGCCAGTTCCCGGCCGATTTCATCTGCGAGGGCATCGACCAGACCCGCGGCTGGTTCTACTCACTGCTGGCCATCTCCTCCTTTGTTACTGGGAAAGCTCCTTACAAAAAGGTGCTGGTCAACGACCTGATCCTCGACGCTGAGGGTCAGAAAATGTCTAAATCCAGAGGAAACACGGTCAATCCCTTTGAGCTGTTTGACCAGTACGGCGCCGACGCGCTCCGCTGGTATCTGCTCTACGTGTCTCCAGCCTGGACGCCCACCCGCTTTGATGTGGAGGGCCTGAAGGAGGTACAGAGTAAATTCTTCAATACCCTGAAGAACACCTATAACTTCTTTACCCTGTACGCCAACACCGACGGTATCGACCCGAGAACCTTCTTTGTAGACTATGACAAACGCCCGGAAATCGACCGCTGGATGCTGTCCAAGTACAACCGTCTGGTGCAGGAGGTCCGCGGTGAGATGGAAATCTATGACCTCACCAAGGCTGTCCGCAAGATTCAGAACTTTGTCAATGAAGACTTATCCAACTGGTACATCCGCCGCAACCGCCGCCGCTTCTGGGGCAGCGAGCTGACAGAGGATAAGAAGGCTGTGTTCAACACCACCTTTGAGGTGCTGGAAGGTCTGGCCCGCCTGGTGGCGCCTTTCGCGCCCTACATCAGCGAGGAAATCTACACCAAGCTCACCGGTGCCGAATCCGTTCATCTGGCCGATTATCCGGCCGTCAACGAAGCTCTGATCGACGAAGCGGTGGAAGCGCCAATGGATCTGGTCCGCGATCTGGTCAGCCTGGGCCGAAGCGCCCGCGAGGAGGCACAGATCAAGGTGCGCCAGCCGCTTTCTGAGATCATCATCGACGGCAAGTACAAGGATACCCTGGGTGATCTGACCCGCCTGATGGAGGAAGAGCTGAACATCAAAAAGGTCGATTTTGAGGATAACCTGGGCGATTTCATGAACTATACCTTAAAGCCAAACTTTAAGGTGGCCGGCCCGATCCTGGGCAAAAATGTCAAGCTGCTCGGGAAGGCCCTTGCTGGCGTCAATCCTGCCGAAGTCGTGGCGAAGCTGGACGCCGGGGAAGTTTACCCTGTGGAAATCGACGGTGAAACCATTGAGCTGACCAAGGATTTCGTGGATGTCCGTATCGCCGCCAAGGATGGATTTAACGTACAGACCGGGGGGAATAAGTTCATCATTCTTGACACTACCCTGAGTCCAGAGCTCATCAACGAAGGATACGCCCGCGAATGCGTTTCCCGAATCCAGCAGCTCCGCAAAAACAGCGGATTTGAGGTCAACGACCACATCGACATCACCTACCAGGCCGACGATGAAGTGACCGCTGCCATCGAAGCCTTTGCGGATTTCATCAAAAAAGAAACCCTGGCGGAGTCTATCACCAAGGGAGAAGGCAACCTGGAAGCCTGCACCCTTAACGGACACGAGGCCGCTTTTGGGGTAGCGAAGGTTCAATAAACGAAGTGACATAAAGCAGCCGGAACACCATTTGAACGGTGTTCCGGCTGTGTTTTTATAAAAATTTAAAATAATTCTTAAAAAATATTTTTTTACAAAAGCATAAAAAAGAGCATGAAATTGCGGATTAAAGGGTAATCTGTGAATAAAAAAGGAAGCAAAGAAGAAGTATCTCTAACTTTAAGCGAAGATGACAACATTTACTTTTCGTAAACAGAGTGCTATAATAATAAATTAATACAGAACCTGTTTGAGGGGAGACAAACATTTGGATGTTAAGAAAAAACATGCTGAAAAGTCAGGGTGGGACTGTTTTTTTAAAACCTCAGTGATTTGGATTTTAGCCATCCTTTTTTTCGCATTCCTAATATACCGCTATGTCAGCGTCATGTTGCCTGAGGACACGCAGAAGGCATTTACCGATATCCTGTTAAAGATCACAGTTTTAATTATTGTCATCGGCCTTTTTCTCAATTTCTTCATTCTTCAGAACTACTATATTGCGATTTCACGTATCGTTGGCATTCTGGACGAAAATACCAGTCAGCATGTGGATGATTATTATACGACCCAAAATCCTGCTGGACATATTTTTCAGAGCTTTGATCAGTTCTATCAGGAGTATGACTCCTACAAAAGTAAGGTAGAGCAGCAGCAGGATATTTTGTTTGAAAATTTTCTGGTGCGTCTGCTCAAAGGGCATATTCAAAACGAGGCCATTTACTATCAGCTGATGGAAGATTATGATTTTGATATCCGAAACAATGCGTTTGTATTGGTACTCTTTGACATTGTCTCAGATGGCGACCAGATCGAGGATGAAAAGCTGAGCTATATTTATGCCTTTATAAAGGAAAACTTTTCCTCCTATATGAAACGAATCTATCAGAGTTATGGAACCGAGGTCGACGGCCGGATTGCTTTTTTTATCCTCTCGGATGTCGAATCATTGGATACTACTGTGTCCGCCGTCGAGATTGAACGGATGGTCAAACTCATGCGTGAAAATATCTGGAGCCGGTTCAGCTATGATCTGTGGGTGTGTGTCAGCAGTGTGAACCGCGGGATTCCCGGCTGTAAAACTGCTTATTTTCAAACTGTTGAAACCCTGCAAAAAGCACGCCTTACTGGCAGCGCTGACCACGTGCTTTTTTATTCAGACTATATGACGGGCAAGCCCTACAGGGGCAATGAGCAGATGTGGTTTAAATACGAGCATCATTTTATCAACGCTATCAATGCAGGGGACTATGAGGAGGCGTCCAGAATTTTTAACAAGCTTTTGAAAAATGACTATATCACCGGCGCATCCTCCCTTAATCTGGCCCGGTTCCGGCTTTTTGGTCTGCTAAACTCCATGATTAACGCCCTGGGAGAGGTTCGTCTGTCCATGAATGTCGAGTTTTTTGACGAGCTGGATGCGCAGCGTCTTTTGCTGGAGTGCAAGTCGCTGCCTGAGCTGGAAGCTGTATCCCAGAGTATTTTTGAACAAATTAACCAGTACTCGGCAAAGAATCAGGTATCAGCTTCGAACAGCAAAATGCAGCGGGTGAGTGAATACCTGAAAACCCATTACGACGACTGCAACCTGAACGCTGTGGCTGTAGCTGAAACGTTTAACATGAACCCTTCCTATTTTTCCAGAAGCTTTAAAAAGGCCGTGGGTACAGGATTCAGCGATTACTTGTCGCGGCTCAGGATTCAGGAGGCCTGCCATCTTTTAGAGGAAACCGATATGACAATTTCCGACATTGCGGATAAAATTGGCTACAATAACGCTCTTACGCTGACGCGGGCTTTTAAAAAGATTGAAGGAACCACCCCAGGGCAGTATCGTCAGAGCCACCACGATTAAGAAGGATACCATCATGAAAAAAGATCACCTCATTGGCTATAAACAGAATATTATCCGGTGCAATCTCGGCTTCCGCTATGCGCTCATCTGCGGTATGTGCTGGGGGATGGCCTATATCCTGATCACGTCTGTCATGAAAGCCTATCCGCGGGACAGCTATTCCATGACGATGCTGCCCATTGTGCTGGCCACTTCAACAGCCCTGATCGTGACGCTCATCAACGTGGTGGGATTGGGCTTCAGGAAAAAATTCCGGGAGTTTGTCCGAACGCTGCACGCGCCATCCATTTTAGGGAAGCTGATTCTGGCCGCTGTCATGGGCGGGATTGCAGCTTTTTGTACTTATATTCTCGCGCTGTCCGACACTATTTTTTCGACCATCGCAGTGTTATTCTACCCGGTGCTCACTGCGGCTATTGCGCGTAAATGGTACCGGGAAAGAATCAGTTGGCAATGTGCCCTTGGCATTGTGGTGATTCTGGCGTGTTCCAGTCTTATCTACCTGCCAAATCTTTTTGCCGAGAGTGGCAGCTCATTGGTCCTCTCGCTTTTCGGTCTGGTAGCCGGTATTGGCTGGGGCGTGGAGGCCGCTATTGTGGGCAGGGTCTGTGAGACGGCTGACTCTGATGTCTGCCTCAGTATCCGGTTTTGCTTTGAGAGCATTCTCTGGGTGCTTATCTGTCTAGCACTGGCTTTGACGGGCAGTCCATTGTCCACTGCTTTCGAACAGTGTTTTCAAGGGCAGGCCGCGTGGATGATTCCTGGGATTGCTGTTTTTCTGGCGGTCAACTATATGAACTGGTATCGCAGCATTGTTTTTATCGGAGCCAGCAGGGGACCGGCGGTCAGCAATCTCTCCGGCTTTATCCTGTTGGTACTCAGCATGGTTTTTTACATGAACAATCCAGACTGGTTTACAGTCTTTTCGGCCTCCGGGTCTCTGATTGGTGTGGTCATCATCTATATGGACTGCGCCAACTCGGACGGACTGCCCTTGTTGCGGCAGAAGGGTGGCCGGGCTGCCGGGTGCGGACGTGAGTTGTCTGCCAAGCCGCCGGCAAAAATGGTTATTCTAAAGTACCTGGAGTCCTCCCGGATGCTCTGGGACTACGAGATCGCAGACTATATTGAAGATTATGAAAAGAACTATACCACCGAGTACAGAGAATTGGTGCGGGAATGGACCGTTGAACTGCGCGCCATGGGGCTGATCGAAATCATTCAGGAAACTGTGGACAACGGAGAGCATTTTCAGCGTGGGAAACGCCTTTGCCAATACCGTCTGGCAAAAGAGGAGGAATAAACAAAAAAGAACTGCCATACCACGGTGCGGCAGTTCTTTTATTTTTTGTGCTGCTATGCGAAGGCTTTTCGGAAAGTCTCCTCGTTGTCCTCAAGCCATTTCAGGCAGGCGACAAAGTGCTGGGTATAGAATAAATATTCATACGGGTCCAGGGTGGCGTCGTAAACACAGGCAGAGCTGCACCAGCCCAGGTCGTAGAGAGCGCCCTGCACGGTTACTTCGTACAGATAATTTTTTTCGATGTCGGTCAGAGGTTCGATACCTCCGGCCTTACGCAGCTCCTCATCGTAGGTTTTTACAAACAAGGCTGCGCGGTTCAAATTGATAATACCGTTGGTATCTGACAGCCAGGAAGAGAAGCAATAGTGGATGGCCAGTCCCAGCTCAAACAAGCGGGAGTCGATTTTGGCCATGTCATAGTCAAAGCTTCCGCAGACCTCGCCGTTGTCCAGGTATTTAAAGTTGCCGGGATGGAAGTCGCAGTGGCACACATTGGAGATCATGGTACTGTAGTCTGCATCCGGAATTACTGAGCGCTCGCACATTTTTGCAAAGAAGTTATAGTTAGCGTCATAGTATTCGGTATAGACATTTTCGAAGCCAGATTCGGCGTAGCTTTTCCGGTATTCCTTCAGAGTTTTCGGGAATTTACGGATAATCTCATTGACGGTGATGTCCTCGTTGTCCATGATGTTGTCTCCATGGCGTCCCTCAGGGTCAAAGTTCCGGGTCGAGTTGTGAAACTCGGCCAGTGATTTGGCGGCAGAGGTAACAGTAAGATCGGCCACACCTGAATTGGCCCAGTTGGGAATCCAGTCATAATGGGCCTTTCCGCCCACAAAGTTAAAGACTGCAAAATAGCTTTTAGTGTCACCTTCGGTAGTGGTCTCAGTTACCTCGTGATAGGTTTTGCCGTCTCTGGCCGGGATGGGGACTGCGCCGTAGGTAAAACCGTTTTCCTTGGCGTGCTTTAACATGCTGTGTTCAAAAAGCAGAGATTCCAGCTCCTTGCCGTTTTTGTATTTCCTGACAAACCAGGTCTGTTTTTCGCCGTCTTTTTCTGTGTAAATTCCAAAGGAGGTGTTGATGTAACCGCCAAAGATTTGATACACTTCTAGCAGCGTGCCGATATCATAATAATTTTCCACCAAATCCCGCAGCTGTGTATACAGATAGGACTCGCGTGTCTTTGCCAGAACCTCATCCAGGTATTCCTGCATGCCAGAGGCGGCGTTAAAAATATTTAACAGTGCCTGGGCGTTTGTGGGTGGATAGTTTTTCATAATTTCGGTCTGCATTTCAATAAATTTTCCGTCTACCATTTTTATTCCCCTTTTTTAATATGTATTGGTCAGCCTGTTTACATGGCTGCCCTGATCTGTTTTCAGAATAGCACAGTTTTTTTGAAAACGAAATCAGCAGTTTTTGATCTGACAATCGCCCGGTGCAGAATGTCAAAATTTGATGGGTGCGGAAATTTTTGAAGCTTTTGGAACAGGGCAGCTTTATTTTTTAATCAGCGACCATAAAAAATTGAAGTGTGGTTCATTTTTTGATTTTGGCGGAAAATGCATGCCAATGTCAGAACCTGCGCGTTGTCATGGCGAAAAAAACAGGCTATGATAAAGCCATGAAACGAACGGGCCGTTCAGAAAGCAAAAAATTCAGGAGGAGTAATAAACATGATAAACTCAAAAATTGAAGTGCTGAGTCCCGAAGCGATGGACCGTGTACACGAAGCCAGTATGGAGATTCTGGCGAAAAAAGGGGTTATTTTTGAAAGTGAAAAAGCGCGCAGTCTGTTAAAAAAGGCCGGCTGTAAGGTAGAAGGCGAAATTGTTTTCTTCCCGAGAGCGTTGGTTGAGGCTTCTGTTAAACAGTGTCCATCAACCTTTAAACTTCAGGCAATGGACGACGCCAAAAGCGTGGAATGCGGCGCTCAGCTGTCTGTGCATCCGGCAGGGGGCGAGGTTTTTGTCTCAGACATGAAGCAGGGACGGCGGGCGCCTCTCTTAAAGGATTTTGCTAACATGCAGAAGGTTTACCAGGCTTGCGAGAATATTCCCATTGCCGGCTATCAGCCCATGAGCCCGAGTGATGTTCCCCAGCGTTATAAAGGAATGTACATGACCTACGAATCTTTCAAGCACTGTGACAAGCCGCTTCTGGCGCCCATGGAGCTGGACTCCATCGCTGAAAAGGAAGAAAATCTCAGACTGTATGAGGTGGCCTTTGGGAGAGAAGGTTTCTGTCAGGACCACTACGTGACCTGGCACGCGGTCTGCCCAAACTCACCGCTGTATTACTCCGAGTTTGCCTGTGAGGGTATCGAAGTTTATGCGGCATGGAACCAGCCGGTATCCATTGTGTCTGCGCCAATGTCCGGCATCACTTCGCCGGTATTTCTGTACTCGACTGTGGCGCTCCAGAATGCCGAACAGCTGGCCGGTCTGGTCTATGCCCAGCTGATCAAGCCCGGGGTACCGGTCATTCTGTCCGCGTCTTTAACCTACGGCAACCTCAAGTACGCCTCCTGGGAATGTGCGGCGCCAGATACTGCTCTCATGCTCATCGCCGCCACCCAGATGTACAAGGATTACTACCATCTGCCAGCCAGAGCCCAGACTGGTGTCACCAGCTCCAAAGCCATCGACTATCAGGCCGGCATGGAAACCATGCAAAGCTTTATCCTTACCGCTCTTGCCGGCGTCACCCTGACCAGCCAGTCTGTAGGTACTCTGGAAAATCTGATGTGTACCTCCTTTGAAAAAACCGTTCTTGACGACGAGCTCATCGGCCGTGTGCAGCATATATTAAAGGGAATGGAAACCACCGAGGAAACCCTGGCGCTGGACGAAATTTATGAGGCTGATTTCCGCGGCGATTTCATGACCAATGACAGCACCCTGGACTATTGCCACGATGACTGGCAGCCTACCGTATCGGACTGGGAAAGCTACGAGCAGTGGGAAAAGAACGGAAGCCCGGAACTTATCGAGCAGGCTAATAAGCGCGTTCAGCAGATTTTGGACGAAGCACCTGAGATGGTAGTGGATCTGGCCGTAGACGCAGAAATGAAAAAATATATGAAGATGGTGGAGGAGCGATAAGTGTCGTCCCCTAAAGAGAGGTAAATTATGTCAGCGAACAAGAAAAAGGGAATCCTGTTTGGGGTGGCCTCTGGGCTGTCCTGGGGATTTTACACTGTGCTCCTGTACAATGTTTTAAATCTGTACGCGGGGAGCACCGGGACGGTTGATAACTTTCACGGTTGGATTCTCATCATCACTACGGCGCTGGTTATCGGTCTCTGCGACAGCGTATTTGGACTGATCTTCGAATGCTGCTACCTGATTAAAATCGGCCAGTTCAGGGATTATCTAAAGGTGCTGTTCAGCAAGAACTCCTTTGGCATTATACCGGCAGCCCTGTTTTCGGGGCTGATGGGGGCCATCCCCTATTCCATCGCCAGCAGCTACTCGTCCTCGGTGGCGGGAACCATCTCGGCGGCTTTCCCGGCTATTGGGGCCATCGTAGCAGCAATCTGGTTTAAGGAGAAGCTGACCAAGCTAAAGTTTTTCGGTATTATCCTGTGTATTGTGGGGACCGGGGTCATGTACGGTCTCTCCGGTGCGGGAGTTCCGGTTTTTGTGTATGGCATCGCCTTTATCTGCGCGGTCGGGTATGCTATGGAGGGCTGCTTCGGATACAATATGATGCGTGGGGATGTGTCCTCAACTGTGTCGACCACCCTGAGAAGAACCTTTCTCCTGCTGCTGTATCTGATTTTAATCATTGTGATCTCAGCTGTGACAAACAATTTCGGCTATGTGCTCAGCCTGGTTCAGTCCTTTGATATGAACATGGCCATCCCAGCCTTTGCGGGGCTTGGGGGCGCCAAGGTTGCGGTGTGGATCATCCTGTTTATTGGCTCCTGCCTCGGCGGGGTGTCTTACATCACCTGGTACTACAGCATGGAATACAGCGGCGTCGCAACCGCCCAGGTACTCAACATTACCTACGGGATATGGATTGTCATTATCCTGATGTTCCCACCGTTTTTGGAAATGCCGGGAATCGGTACCATTCTGGGCGCGCTGGTGCTCTTTGGCGGTGCGGCCCTAGTGAGTAAGGAAAGTTAGAATTTAAAAAAGAAAGAGGAAAACGGATGATTATCATAGGAGAAAAAATTAATGGCTCCATTCCTACAGTGGGAGAGGCCATCAAAAAACAGAACGCAGAAGAAATCAGGCACCGGGCCATAATACAAGCCGAGGCCAACGCCACCTTTATTGACTGCTGTGCCTCGGTGGCCGAGGCAAAGGAGGCTGAAACCCTAAAGTGGATGATCGACCTCATCCAGGAGGTTACCGATGTTCCCATCTGTGTGGACAGCCCCAGCCCCCAGTCCTGTGTCGAGGGCATGAAATACTGTACTCAGCCTGGGCTCATCAATTCGGTTTCAATGGAAGGGGATAAAATCGATACGATCTTCCCCATCATTGCAGACACCAAGTGGGAGTGCGTGGCGTTGCTCTGTGATGACCGTGGCATTCCAGACACTACTGGACGCCGCATGGAGGTTTTCCACAACATTATGGCCAGGGCCGAGGAATACCATATCGCCCCCTCCAGGCTGCACATTGACCCATTGGTAGTTACGCTTTCCACCAGCGAGGACGCCCTGACCACCTTTGCCCAGTGCTGTCGTCAGATCAAGGCTGAGTACCCGGAAATACACATTACCAGCGGACTCAGCAACATTTCCTTTGGTCTGCCGGGAAGAAAGTACGTGAATCAGGCGTTTATGGTACTGGCCATGGAGGCAGGCATGGACAGCGCCATCGTAGACCCAACCAACCGGGATATGATGGCCATGATCTACGCGGCCGATGCATTACTTGAAAATGACGAGTACTGTCTGGAATACATCGATGCCTTCAGAGAAGGTATTATCGGGTAAACGTTGCATAAAAATAAGATTTATTGATAATAAAAGAGGGAGAAAAAAATGAACGAAAACATTCAAAAAGTATCAGAAGCCATTGCAAAGGGAAAAAGAAAATTAATCCAGGGTATTGTCCAGGAGGCTTTGGACGCGGGCTGCGACCCGATGGAAATCCTGAATACGGGTATGATCGGAGCCATGGATGAGATCGGTGAGCGCTTTAAAACCGGCGAGGTCTATGTGCCTGAAATGCTGGTGGCTGCCAAGGCCATGAAGCTTGGAGTGGAGGTCTTAAAACCCCATCTGGCCAGTGGAGACTCTGCCAGCGGCGGAAAGGTGCTGATCTGCACTGTCCACGGCGATTTACACGACATAGGCAAAAATCTTGTATCCATGATGATCGAGAGCGCTGGCTTTGAAGTGACTGACCTGGGCGTTGATGTCCCGGCGGAAAAAATCATCAAGACGCTTCAGGATAACCCGGATATCCAGGTGGTTGCCCTGTCGGCGCTCCTGACCACCACCATGCCGTCCCTCGAGGAAACTGTGGCGGCCATCCGGTCGGACAGCAACGTCAGCCATGTGAAAATCCTGATCGGCGGGGCTCCCATCACAGCCGACTTCGGCGAAGCGATAGGGGCTGACGCCTATGCCTCTGACGCCGCTTCTGCCGTGACCTCAGTCAAGGAGCTGGTCGCCTGAAAAAAAGTGTGTCCAATCATAATCCTTTTATAATCCAATTATTGAAAGCATCCGTGGTATTCCAATCTGCACTGCGGGTGCTTTCTTTTTGTGTTCCGAAAATGTATAATAAGAACAGGCGGCTGTAAAGCCGGACCGCTGTAAGAATAGAGGACCAATTATTTTGAATAACAACGCGAATAACATGCAAAATACCTTTTTTAAAAAGAAATCAAACGCCATTCTCACTGCCATCCTCTGCACCTTTTTGTGGGGGAGTGCTTTTCCGGTGCTCAAGATCGGGTACCAGTGGTTCCAGATTCCAGCGGGGGATATCTGGTCTAAAATGGTGTTTGCCGGCCTGCGCTTTTTCCTGGCTGGCTTTGTGGTACTTGCCCTCAACCGGCTTTTTAACAAAGGGGACCGGGTGCGCTGGTATCCCGAGTACGGGCGGTGGATCGTAGCGCTGGCGCTTCTGGGCACCACGGTGCAGTATTTCTTTTTCTACATTGGGGTGGGCAATACTACCGGGGTCAAGGGCAGTATCGCCGCCACTGCGGGCACCTTTCTGGTCGTGCTGCTGGCGCCATTGTTTTTTAAGAGCGACCGCTTGAACCGCAATAAGGTGCTCGGTATGCTCCTCGGCTTTACCGGTATTCTGCTGACTGCCATCAACGGCGGCACAGAGGGCCTTAATTTTAATTTCACCCTCATGGGCGAGGGATTTCTCGTCATTGCCGGGCTGGGGGATGCCGGGGGCGTTCTGGTGGCCAAATACCTGTCAGATAAGATTAACCCTTTCCACTTTTCCTTTTATCAGATGGTTTTGGGTGCGCTGGTGCTCCTGGCCCTGGGCATAGGCTTTGGGATGGCGGGAGGCGGGCTGCACCTGGTATTTACTCTCAGGGGGATGCTGCTGCTCGTCTACGCCGCCATTATCTCCGGTGTGGCCTTTTCGCTGTGGAACGTGCTGCTGCGGTATAACGAGGCCAGCGCAGTCACAGCCTTTAAATTCTTGATTCCGGTTTTCGGGAGCCTGCTGTCGATCCTGTTATTACCCGGGGAATCTTTTACCCTCTTTATTGTGCTGGGACTGCTGGCGGCGTCTCTGGGAATCTATCTGGTCAACCGGAAGATACAGCCTTAATAAAATTTGACAAGACTTACAAAATCCGATATACTTGAACTCAATTCACATACTGGAGTATGGGGCAAGGAGGGAACAGAATGACGATAAGGTCTGAAAAGAAACGTGTTTTGACACTGTTGCTGGCGGCTTTTTTTGTTGTGTTCTTTTTCCTCAGCACCGCCTTCATGACAGAGGAGGCCCATCACGACTGTGTGGGCGATGGGTGCCCGATCTGTATGCAGATTTCTGCGCTCCAGAACTTTTTCAAGCAGCTGGATACCGGCGCGGCCCTGACAGCCGCAGTGCTGGTGCTGCATCTTATTTTTCGCTGTATAACGCCCAAATGGGACAGCTTCTTTTTAGTGACTTCGCCGGTTCGGCTAAAGGTGCGGATGAATAACTGAAAAAACCTCAAGGGAGTAGTTCTGCTTATAAAAGCAGCGTATCCTTGTTTCTTTATACTCAAAATCAGAGAAAATGGAGGTTTTTTTATGATAAAACAACGATTAGCATGGTTTTTAACTATTATTTTATTAGTGGGGATGCTGACACTGGGAGCTGCGGGCTGCCAGCAAACCAGCGGACAAACAGACAGAGACACTGTTGTCAAGGTGGTTGCCACCAACTTTCCACCCTATGATTTTGCCAGGCAGGTGGGCGGTGACAAGGTAGAGGTCTCGATGCTGGTGCCCCCGGGAGCCGAGAGCCATTCCTATGAGCCAACGCCTCAGGATATTATTAAAATTCAGAACTGCGATGTGTTTATCTACGGCGGCGGAGACTCCGACGCCTGGATCGACGGTATTCTGGATTCCATCGACGCGCCGAATATGAAGAAGATTGCCATGATGGACTGCGTACAGCCTGTGGTGGAGGAAACCGTTGCGGGCATGGAGGATGACCACGATCACGACCAGGAGAGCGGCGGGGCCGAAGCGGCCGAAGCGCCGGAGTATGACGAGCACGTGTGGCTGGATCCACAGAACGCTGCGAAAATTGTCGAAAAGATCAACAGCACCCTGGATGAAGTCGACCCGGACAACAAACAAATCTTTGACCAGAACACAAAAATCTACACTGGTAAGCTCAACGCTTTAGACGAGCGCTTCAAGGATATGGTGGCTGGCGCGGCCCGGAAAACCATTGTGGTGGGCGACCGGTTCCCCTTCCGCTACCTGACAGACGCTTATGGCCTTAACTATTATGCTGCTTTCCCGGGCTGCTCCACCGAGACAGAGCCCAGTGCGGCCACGGTGGCTTTTCTGATCGACGAGGTGAAAAAGGAAAAGATTCCTGTGGTTTTCCACACCGAGCTCTCCAATGAACGGATGGCTGATTCCATCGCCGAGAGCACCGGCGCGGTAAAACGACAGTTAAACGCCTGCCATAACGTGACACAGCAGGACTTTGACAGCGGCAAGACTTATCTGGACTACATGAACGAAAATGTGGACGTTCTGCGGGAGGCATTGTATTAAAATGGCACTGTTTACCTGTAAGGATGTTGCCTTTGCTTACGATGGCGTGACCGCCGTAGAGGGGCTGAATTTTGAAATCAATGCCGGGGATTACCTCGGGATTGTGGGAGAGAACGGTGCGGGAAAAAGTACCCTGATCGCCGGACTGCTGGGGCTGAAAAGCCCTGGCTCCGGCCAGATCATTATAGGGGACGGACTCAGGAAAAACGAGATCGGCTATCTGCCGCAGAAAAGCCCTGTCCAACGCGATTTTCCCGCCAGTGTGTACGAGGTGGTGCTTTCCGGGCGGCTGAACCGCCAGGGGTTCCGCCCCTTTTATAAAGAAGCAGACAAGAAGGCCGTACAAATCAATTTAAGGAGGCTGGGTATCGAAGACCTGAAAAAGCGCTGCTTCCGCGAACTGTCCGGCGGCCAGCAGCAGCGGGTTTTGCTGGCCCGGGCCCTTTGTGCCACCAACAAGATTCTGCTGCTGGATGAACCGGCCGCGGGTCTGGATCCAGTGGCCACACGGCGGCTCTACGAGCTGGTAAAGGCAGTGAACAAAAAGCTGGGGATCTCGGTGGTCATGGTGTCCCACGACATCGAGAGCGTGATGCGCTACAACAGTCATGTTCTGCACCTTGGCGGCCGTCAGCTGTTCTATGGCACCGTGGAGGAATACCGGCGCAGTCCGGTAGGGCGCCATTTTCTGGGAGGTGAGGACCATGATTGATCTGATCCGGGAAATGCTGTCATATCCTTTTTTAGTGCGCTCAATGGTGGTGGGGATACTGGTAACGCTCTGCGCGGCGCTGCTGGGCGTCAGTCTGGTGCTCAAGCGGTATTCCATGATCGGGGACGGTTTGTCTCATGTGGGTTTCGCGGCTCTGGCCATCGCCATGGCCTTTAATCTGGCGCCGCTGTCTGTGGCCATTCCGGTGGTGGTGGTCTCTGCCTTTTTCCTGCTCCGCATCAGCGAGAACAGCAAAATTAAGGGCGACGCGGCCATCGCGCTCCTGTCCACCAGCGCTCTGGCGGTTGGGGTGGTGGTTATCTCCATGACCACAGGCATGAACACCGATGTGTGTAACTACCTCTTTGGCAGTATTCTGGCCATGAGCGTGAGCGATGTGCGGCTCAGCATTATCCTGTCCATTGTGGTGCTGGTGCTCTTTGTGATTTTTTACAATAAGATTTTTGCCATTACCTTTGACGAGAACTTCGCCAAAGCGACCGGTGTAAAGACTGAGCTTTACAATATGCTGGTCGCGATCCTGACCGCGGTCACCATCGTGCTGGGCATGCGCATGATGGGAACCCTGCTGATCACCAGCCTGATCATCTTCCCGGCCCTTTACTCTATGCGGCTTTGTAAAACCTTCCGGTCGGTTCTGATCTGCGCGTCGGTGATGTCGCTTGTGTGCTTTCTTATCGGCCTGGCCTTCTCCTACGTCCGGGCGACTCCCACAGGCGCCAGCATCGTCATTGTGCACATTGTGATGTTTGGGGTCTTCTGCCTCATTGATTTTGTGAAAGGAAAGGTAATTTGATGAAAAGAAAAATGTTAACCGTGCTGCTCCTGGCTGCGATCCTTTTGCTTTCCAGCTGCTCCGCTCAGAATGGGGGCAGCGGGGACAGCGCGGCATCCTCCGCGCAGTCCTCAGGCGGCCCGGCCCAGGGAGCTCAGGAAATCGCTGTGGATGTGGACATCACCGAGAAGATGTTTGTGGCCCAGATCAATGATATTTATCTGAACCCGCAGAATTATCTGGGTAAAACCATCCGTCTGGAGGGAATGTTCAAGAGTACGGCCAACCTTTCGACCGGGGACAGCTACCGGTTTGTGTACCGCAACGGCCCAGGCTGTTGCGGTACGGATACCATGCCGGGCTTCGAGGTAAAGGGCGATGGCAATTACCCTGAGGACAACGCCTGGGTGCGGGCCACCGGTGTGCTGGAGGAATATGAGGAGAACGGTAAGCCTTATTTCCAGCTGAGGCTTAAGGAGCTTAAGGTGCTGGATAAGCGCGGTCTGGAAACTGTATCGCAATAAGTAGGATTGAAGAATAACTGTAGGGAGAAAAGGGCACAATGCCTGTTCGTGGGAGCAGGCATTGTGCCCTTTTTCGTTATCCTGAGGGACGTACAATAAGGTGATATTTTTTCTACTGATTGTTTAAGGAAAAATTAATATTAGTGAAATAAATGGTTAAGAACCAAATTTGAAGGGTACATTTATGTACAACAAACAGTAAACAATAGAACATTTATTGAAAGAGAATGGTAATTGATTACTCAGAAAGGAGAAAAACAATGAATAAACTTGAACGTATCCTGTTATTTATTGTATCGCTGTTAGGATTAGCAACTGCCTTCGTAATGTTTGCATTGCTGTTTCCGGTACCCTATGTATCCGACACGCTGGCAGCTTACCTGGTCTTTGAAAACTGGCTGGGATACTATTTAATTGGATTCAGCGTTGTACTTATGATTGCATTCCTGGTGTTATTCTTCATTTCAATACTGGCACCGGCCTCTTCCCACTATCTGACCATTAACAAGGCAAAGGGGAAGATTAAAATTTCTAAAGAAGCCATTGAGTCTACCGCGCGTTATGCGGTGTCTGACCTTATCGGCAATAATGCCATTGACGTTAAGGCCAAGCTGAACAAGCGCTCCCATGAGCCCAAGATTCAGGCCGATGTCTATGTGGATGACGCGGACGACATTACCGGGCTTGCGAATAATATTCAGCAGAATATTTACCAGACTGTCGGCAGCACCATTAACCAGCCGGTTAAATCCGTTAAGGTGAAGGTGCATGAAATGGATGCCCGAAGTAAGGGAGCCCACAGACAGGTGCTCTAAGAAGGAGGGACACACATGAATAATCAAACGCAGAATCAAATGCAAAACAGCATGAACGTCCGTCAGCAGGCAGCGCCCCAGGCTGAGGAAAAACAGCAAAAGGAAAGCCGTCTCAGCCGGTTTTATGCGTGGGCAAAGCCCTACTCAGGCAGGATTATCTGGATTCTCGCGGGAATCATCACCGCCGTTCTGTTTTTGACCATCGGGTTTTGGCGTACCATCCTGATCGTCATTTTAGCATTGATCGGGTATGCCATCGGTGTATATAAAGATAACCCCATGCGGTTTATGCGCTGGCTGAACATTCTTAAACGGTTCAGCTGATAAAGATGCCAATAGCCGTCTTCAAAAGAGGGCGGTTGATATAGATTAAAATAAAAATTATAAATGAATGAAAGGTGGTTTTAATTATGGCAGCAGAAGCAACAATGCACACAATGAACAATAATCAGCAAAAGGGAGGTAACACTCAGCAGCAGAACATGCAGCAGAAAACCTCATTAACCTATGACGATAAAGTCGTCAAGAAGATCGCAGGCCTGGTCGCCCAGGATGTCCCTGGTATTTTGGCCATGAGCGGCGGCTTGATCAGTAATATCACTGAAAAGATTACCGACAACGAAAATGTAACAAAAGGAATCGGCGCGGAAGTCGGCAAAAAACAGGTAGCTCTGGATTTAGACGTTATCTGTGAATACAACCGCAATATCCCACAGATTTTCAAGGATACGATTGATAAAGTCACCAAAACCGTTAAGGATATGACGGGATTGGACGTCATCGAAATCAATATGCACGTGGACGATGTTATGACCAAAAAAGAATACGAAGAACAGCAGAATAACAACAATAATAACTCCCGCGTCGACAATGACAATAATAACAACGGCGGCTTCATGGGTATGGGCGGTAACAGCCGCGTACAGTAACCCCTTAGATAAAAAACACCCGGATCTTAATGCTCCGGGTGTTTTTGCGTTGGCAGCAGGTTATATTTTTTCTGAAACGCTGAAAGGGGAATGGGCTTTGAAAAGTAATAGCCCTGCCCTACGGCGCAATGGATGGTTTTTAAGAATTCGGCGTGCTCCAGGGTTTCGACGCCCTCGCAGACCACAACCATGTTCAGGGAATGGGCCATTTCCACCACGGATTTGATGATGGCGTAAGCCTTCTCAACCCGGATACTCTCCTGCAAAAAGATCCGGTCAATCTTCAGGACGTCAATGGGCAGCTCGCGCAGCAGGTTCAGGGAGGAATACCCTGAGCCAAAGTCATCCATGGAGATGCTGAACCCATAGCTCCGCAGCTGGGAAAGAATCTGCTCAACCGTGTTGGCGTCAAAGATAAAGACATTTTCTGTGATTTCGATCTCGAGGTATTTCGGCGGGACCCCATACCGCTCTGCCATCTGCACAAAGCGCTTGATAAAGTCATTCTGGAAGAGCGTGACCCTGGAGACATTGACCGACAGCACCACAGTGCGCTCAGGCGAGATCTCCAGCGACTGCTTTAATATCCGGCAGGTGGCCTCCAGCACGTAAAAGTCCAGCTCTACGATGAACCCGTTTTTCTCAAACAGAGGGATAAACTCATCTGGCGGCAGGAAGCCAAAGGGTTCGGAGTTCCAGCGGATAAGGACCTCGGCCCCGGTAACCTCAGACTGCTCAAGATTGACTTTGGACTGGAGATAAATCTGAAATTCCTTTTCGGAAAGCCCCTGGCGCATCCAGCGGGTCATTTTATTTTCGTTATTAATTTTGTCGAGCAGGTGTTTGTCATAATAGGCGACGGTGCGCTGGCTGCTGCGGCCCTCCTTCAGCGCTGCGCTGGCCTTGCTGAGGCAGGAGGCGATAGACTCGTCCGGGTCGGGAATGGTATAAACGCCGTAGCTGCACGTTAAAATATCCGAGAGGTTTAAATCCCGCTCACTTTCGATGGAGTCGAGGATCGCGGTCTGGAGGTTCTCGATGACGTGATCGCGCTTTTTAAGCAGAATGGCGAAGTGGTCGGCGTGCAGATGGGCGCAGATTTCATTGTTGTTGCAGAACCGTTTCAGCGTGGCGGAGAAGGCCAGCAGGAGCTTGTCGCCGGCGTTGTAGCCATAGGAGTCATTGACAAATTTAAAATTATTCAGGTTGAGGTACACCATCAGGTAAACGCCCGGCGGCGAAGCCCTGAGCTTTTCGGCGGCGCTGATCTCAAAGGCGGCCTGGTTGGGGAGGGCGGTCAGGTGGTCGGTGTAGAATACCCGCTCCAGCTCCTGCTGGTTCCGCCGCTCCAGGGTATACATGATCAGCGAAACCGCGAGGATCATGACAACGCTCAGGATAATACTGTTCCGCAGCTCGTTTTCTGCCCGGTACTGGGCGGCGTAGACCATTTGGTTGGCCAAATTAAAGTGTTCCTCGCTCAGGTCCAGAAAATGCTCACGTATCTCTATGGTAGAGGACGTTCTCAGGACTGGAATTTCCGTCTTGATCTCCTCCCATTTAGCCTTGACTGCGGCCAGGTTATCCTGGTAGTCGACTGAGTCATGAGAAGTGTAAAGGTGCCTGTTTTCGGTGGCCTCAAGCTTGCGGATCAGTTCGTCCAGATAGGCGATCAGCTCATCGTTGGGCTCTCCGCTCAGCTCCAGCTTGGCAGACCGCTGGGTACCGCCGCGCACAATGCCGGCGTCATTGATGATATTGGCGTAGCCCTGCATTTGGATGAGTGAAAACAGTAAAAACCCCATGACAAAGATGCAGATTAAGATAAAAATATAGGTATTTTTTTGTTTGCGCATAAGCTCCGGTGCTTTTCGGAACCGCGACGAAAAACACCTCTACCCCTTTGCCAGTGTTGATTATGTATTCAATACGATTCTAAAGTATATAAAATAATTATACATCAAATTGTTATCCATTTCAAGAATTAACACTTATTCAAATAATATTTAGTTGTCGGTGTGATCGGGATCAATAAAAACCTCCCGGCATAAAACGGGGAGGTTCCTTGATTTTTATGTGTTTATGCCGCGGAGATCGCTGAATTTTGAAATTTCCTGTAAGAACTCGAAATCATAGCCGATGTATTCGTCCGCTAATTTTAGTACAATTTGGAAAAATAGTCCATAAAAATATCAAAAAATCTAATTATCTTTATAAATTCCAAGGAAATGGAAGCCCTCTGTTTTGGAAATTACTTCCTCCATGACCGCGTCGAGGGGAGTCCTGTCGATGTTTCCGATAAAGTCAATGAAAAAGAGGTATTCCCAGTTGTGGTCGCGGATGGGGCGCGATTCGATTTTGCACAGGTTCAGGGCATTGGCGTCAAAGACTGAGAGCGCCTGAAACAGGGAGCCGGCCACGTGGGGCAGGTGAAAGGCGATGCTGATTTTATTGCAGTCGGGACAGAGCTCCATACGGCTGGCGACGATCACAAAGCGTGTGACATTGGTCTCGGAAAGATTAATGTCCTCCGCCAGAATGCTGAGGCCGTGGATGGCGGCAGCCCGGCGGCTGGCAATGGCGGCAAAGGCCGGATTGGCACTCTTGGCCACATGCTCGGCGGCCACCGCAGTGTTGTAGTAGGTCAGGCACTTCCAATCCGGGTAGGCGGCGAGGAACTCACCAGACTGCTCAAAGCCCTGGGCGTGGGAGTACACCTCGCGGATATCCGCGAGGCGGCTGCCGGGAACGCCCAGCAGGCAGTGCTCAATTTTGACCTTGGTCTCCCCGACAATGTAGCAGTTGTACTTGGCCAGGAGGTCGTAAACTGCGGCGATGGAGCCGGTGGTGCTGTTCTCAATGGGGAGGACGCCGTAGTCTGCCCCCTGGCCTGTGATGCTTTTAAAGACATCCTCGGATAAACGGTGGGATACGCGGCGGCAGTCCTCGCCGAAAAAGTCGATGGCGGCCTGCTCGGTGTAGGACCCCAGCGTGCCAAAGTAGGCCACAGTGGGGTTTTTGACCGGCAGGCGGGTGCCTGCCATGGCGGACTGGTAGTCCCGGAGGCTTTCCTGCTGTTCGGGTGTGAGTGATAAAGGTGTCATAACAGTTTCTGGGTTAAGCGCCGAGCTTTTTGCCCATAAGCTCAGACATTGGCTTAATCTTATCGTTCATCAGGGTGTCGAACTGGTCTGGCGTTAAGGACTGTGGGCCGTCGCACAGGGCGTTGGCCGGATCGTTGTGGACCTCGATGATCAGGCCGTCAGCGCCGGCGGCCAGGGCAGCCAGAGACATGGGCTCAACCAGCTCTGCCTTGCCGCAGCCGTGGCTCGGATCCACGATCACTGGCAGGTGGGTCAGCTTTTTTAGCACAGGTACGGCTGAGATGTCCAGGGTGTTGCGGGTGGCAGTCTCAAAGGTACGGATGCCGCGCTCGCACAAAATGATGTTGTCATTGCCGCCGGCCATGATGTATTCCGCGCTCATCAGGAGCTCCTCAATGGTGTTGGCCAGCCCGCGTTTTAAGAGAATGGGCTTTTTGCTGCGGCCCAGAGCTTTGAGTAAATCGAAGTTCTGCATGTTGCGGGCGCCGACCTGGAGGATATCCACATCCGCGAAAAGGTCCAGCAGTGCGATGTTCATGATTTCGGATACGATGGGCAGCCCGGTTTCACGCTTGGCCTCCAGCATGAGCTCGATGCCGTCTGCGGCCATGCCCTGGAAAGCGTAGGGGGAGGTTCTGGGCTTGAAGGCCCCGCCGCGCAGCACTGTGGCGCCAGCGGCCTTTACACGGTTCGCCACCTCGGTAATCTGCTCCTTGCTCTCCACTGAGCAGGGGCCGGAGAAAACGTGGAAGTTGCCTTCGCCGAAGTGAATATCACCGATATTGATGATGGTGTCCTCGGCCTTGTACTTGCGGTTGGCCTTTTTGTAGGGTTCCTTGATTTTCATTAATGCTTCCATTTCGGGATCGTTGAAGGGTGTCATTTGTTTTTCCTCGTTTCTTTTATTTTTGTTTGGTGGTTAAAAATCGAAAAAGGGTCTGCCCCTGTTACCAGAGACAGACCCTTGATGATCATATAGTGAGTACAATCCGATCAGGCTATTCGCTCGTGGCAACTAAATTTTGGACACCAAAAGAAGCTAAAGCTAAAAAAGCTAAAGCTGCTAAAAAAGGTATTCATTTTTTTAACATTGTTTAAAGATGTTAAAATTGCCATGAGATGACTCCTGTTTACAAATTGATTGGGTTAATTGTACGCCACCCGTAAAACATTGTCAAGTTTATTTTTTTGTGCAATGCTAATAACCGCACGCTTCACCGATCAAAATAACCTTGATGCGCCCTGGAATCGGGTTATTCCGGGTGATGACGATATTGCTGCAAATGCAGTCCGCGCTGTGGCAGTCGCCGCAGACGCCGGTGCTCAGGCAGGGGGTCTGGCGGTTCAGGCGCACGCAGTTGATGGGGGCCGCCTCGTTGCGGGCGCGGTCGACTGCGCTCTCAAGACTGCCGGCCACCTTGTTCATCCCGGCCAGCACAATGACCTGGTCCGGCCCGTAGGCCAGCAGCGCGATCCGGTTGCCGAAGCCATCGATGTTGACGAGCTCGCCGTCACGGCTGATGGCGTTGGCGCTCATGAGAAAGGTATGGGCCATCATGCCTTTTGCAATGGCCTCGCGCTTTTCCTCGGGCGTGGTGGCGATGCTGCGGTCGATGTAGTTGTAAACGCCCTGCTTGACAGCGTCCACCAGGCCGATTTCCTCGATGGTCATGCAGCCGCCGTGTGTCACCGACGCTCCGTCAGGGATGAGGGAGAGCGCCAGGGCCAGAGCTTCCTTCTTAGTCGTGCAGTAGTGGGCTTCAAAATGGCGCTTTTCCATTTTGGCGATCAGCGTTTTAGCCAGTGCCGCGTAGTGGTCGGTATGAAATGACATAATAATACCTCCTGTTGTTAAAAAAGTATACCTATTTCTATTATACTCCCTAAACACAAGAAATGATAGTAAAAAATAGAATATTTTCATGTATTTATAGCACAATAGACAAGTGGCATTAAAAGGTAAAAGTTGATTTTTAAAAGGTAAAATGTTATGATACTATAAAAGGTGGTTATTATGAAAAAGGAACGTTCACACAAACTTTTGATCGTAGCGGTGGTTTTGATTCTGTCTCTGTCCATAACGGCCGGAATTGTGGCGTGGAGTGCTAAAAACCAACGGGATCGGAATATTGAGCATGCGGGGTATATTTTGGAGAGCGAGGCTAACAAAATCCAATACTCGATTGATTCACGGCTGATGAAGCTGGAAATTCTGGAGATGATGGTCTTGGATCATAACGGCGGGACAGCCAGTTTCGAGAACATCGCTGGCCGTCTGTACGAAGGAGATCCTTCACTAAGAAGCTTTCAACTGGCTCCGGGCGGCAACGTGACGCATGTGTACCCTGTGGAAGGAAATGAGGAGGCTTACGGCGATATCTTCAGTGACCCGGATCGCCGGGAGGAGGCAGAGTACGCCCGGAATACCGGTAACATGACGCTGGCCGGCCCCTTCGAGCTGTATCAGGGTGGCCTGGGTGTTGTGGTGAGACGACCCATTTACCTTGAAGCGGAAGATGGTGGGAAGAAATTTTGGGGTTTTGCCATCGCAGTGATGGACGTCCCCGAAATCTTTGACAAAGCTGATCTTGGAGAGTTATCCAGGGAGGGCTATCTGTACCAGATTACCCGGTTGACGGAAGACGGGGAGAATCAGATTATCGTGGAAAATGGGAAGGCCATGCCCAGTGATGCCGTCGAGTCTGATATTCAGGTGCCAGGTAGTGTCTGGACGCTGAGTATCGTCCCTGAGAAGGGCTGGCTGCCCTGGCGGGATGTTTTTGTCATGGGAGGCCTCGGGCTGGTGATCAATCTGCTGATCGCCCTGACGGCTTATTATTTCATCACCGCTGAAGGACAGAAAAAAACGTTGAAACACCTGGCTAACACCGATCCACTCACCGGCCTCTATAATGAACGCTTTCTGGGCAATGCGCTTAAAAAGCTGGGGGCAGAAAGAGAACCTTTTGGTCTCCTGTTTCTGGATCTGAATAAGTTTAAAGACATTAACGATACCCACGGCCATGATATTGGCGATAAGGTACTGACCTCGACGGCACAGAGGATTCAGGGATGCCTGAGTGGTGACGACATGGTATTCCGCGTCGGCGGCGATGAATTTTCAGCCATCATCATTGGCGAGCACAGCGCGGCGTTTTATCAGACGTTGCTCAGGCAGATTCAGAAGGCCATTGAGCAGCCTCTGGACATCGACGGGATGACCTTGTGTTTTGGTATCAGCTGCGGATGGGCCAGATATCCCGAGGACTGCCAGGATATCGAGCGGCTGCTCAAGGCCGCTGATCAGAAAATGTACGAGCAGAAACACCGGCTGTAAAGAGGATCCTGCGAAAAGCAGCTTTTCCAAAATCCAAGGATACTTGGAGGATTTTGTGGTATAATGATTAGACCGAAATTCCGACAGTTGCTCGGAACAAAAAATGGAGGCAAGTCACCATGACAACTGCGAAAGAACTGTTCAAACCCCGCTACAGCGGAATTATCTTTGATTTAGACGGTACCCTGATTAACTCCCTCGAAGACCTGATCGACGCCTGCAACCAGGTAATGCTGCACTATGGACTGGAGCTGAAAAGCTACCAGGAGGGTAAAAAACTCATTGGCCGCGGCCTGAAAAACCTGATCAAACGCGCTGTGACCCCGGAAATGGCAAAGGACGAAGCCCTGGTAGATGAAGCTGTGGCCTTGATGAAGGCCGAATACGCCAAACGTTACACGCACAAAACCGTGGCTTACGACGGCATCAAGGATTTACTGCGCTACCTGCATGTGCACAAGATCCCCTTTGCTGTGTGCACCAACAAGCCCGACGGTGCGGCCAAGACCATTGTGGACGCTCTGTTTGACATCGGCGAATTTGTGGATGTGGTAGGGCAGAACGACAACAAGCCCAGAAAGCCAGACCCCACCCAGACTCTGGAAGTCGCGGCTAAAATGGGCGTAGCCCCCAAGGACTGCATCTATATGGGGGACAGCTCTGTGGATTACGAGACCGCAAAAAACGCGGGTATGCTTCCAGTGCTCTGCACCTGGGGCTTCACCGACCCCGAAAAGCTCATGCAGTATGACGACGCTATCTGGATCAAGAATCCTCTGCGCGCCATCGACGCCCTGAAATACGGCGACCAGATGTATGAGATTTTTAATGAGAAGAAGCAGGACGAACTGAAGGAAGAAGAATAGGAATGAGGACAGGAACCCACTGCGGCGGGTTCTTTTTTTATGCCCGGAGAAAGGCGCAGAACCTTAAGGACACAGGAAAGGAAGTGTGCTGCAGGCGGAAATATGCTATAATACAGTGATATGGAAAACTGGTTTGTGAGAAAAATGAAATTTTGTTCAAGTTTATTTTCAAATAGAGGCTTTAAAAACAAATCAAAAAGATAAAACAATTAAAGCAATGTAATTCTTCGGTCAAGAATGAACAGATTCTCATATATACTTAATATATAATATTTTTTCAAAATAATTCTGATATACTATATATAGTTACTATTAACGTATAAAACATCTATATATTGATAAAAGTATAAAAAAATAAAGTTTTTAACAATGAAAACAGGGGCATGGGAAGCGCTGGACACGTTTTCTGCTATTGCTTTTTGAATTGGAACGCTATATAATGGGGTTGAACAAATGATTATAAAACTTTGAATTCAAAATTATGTTCAATTCATGTTCAGGATTCCGAGCGCTCAGAGAAATTTCAGTAAGGAGTAAAAGCATATGGCAGATAACGTGTCTTTTAAAGGTGTAATGACGGAACTGATCACGCCATTTACAGAAGACGGACAGGTAGATTACCCTCTGTTAAGGGGTGAGGTGGCGTATCAGCTTCAAAACGGCATAAAAGCGCTGTTTACCAACGGGATCGCCAGCGAGTCCCTGTCACTCACGGCAGAGGAGCTGGTTGAGACCACCAGGGCAGTTGCAGAGGCGGCCGGGGGCCGGGCGATGGTAATGGGGAACATTGCCTGCCAGACGCTTCCGGAGGCCATGCAGGTCTTAAGGGGGTATGAGGCAGCCGGTGTGGACGCGGTCTGTATCCAGCAGCCCTGCGTTTACAGTATTCCCCAGGAGGATCTGGTGGCCTACTTTGACGCCATCGCTTCGGCGACAGCCCTTCCGGTGGGGATTTACAACGCGCCGCAGACAGGGAACACGCTGTCGCCGGCGTCGGTGGCGGCCATCTTCAGGCATAATGACAATATGCGGTTCTACAAGGAAAGCACCATCGATTTTGTGCACATTCAGAACACCATGCGCCTCATCGGCCCGGACCGCCCCATGGAATTTTTAAACGGCAGCGACGCGACCACCTTTTCGGTGATGCAGCTCGGCGGGGCCGGCGTGGTATCCCTGATATCCGCAGTCTTTCCAAAGGCTGTCCTGAAGCTGACAGACGCCATGGAGGCAGGGGACACCGGGGGAGCCCGCGCGGCGCAGAATGAAATTCTGCTCATCCGGGAAGCCCTGAAGACCGGGCCCTTTGTGGCAGGCTACAAGTACGCAGCCGGGCTGATGGGGGTGCCGCTGGGGTATATGCGCAAGCCGCTGGCAGAGCTGAGCGAAGACGAAAAAGAAAAGATCAGAACCAGTCTGGAAAAGCTTCAGCTGGTCTGAGTGACCGATTAGAATAACGAAACGAGGTTATAGTATGGATAAAAAACAATTAGCCGGTATGATGGACCACACGCTGCTCAAGGCTGTGGCCACACCGGAGCAGATCGCGAAAATTTGTGAGGAAGCCAGGGAAATCGGCGCAGCGTCTGTCTGCGTTAATCCCTGCAATGTAAGACAGGCGGCAGAGCTGTTAAAGGGATCAGAGGTGAAGGTATGCACGGTTATCGGGTTTCCGCTGGGGGCCAACACGCCGGCCACCAAAGCCTTTGAGACAAAGGACGCCATCGCGGGCGGCGCCCAGGAGGTGGACATGGTTATCAATGTCGGCGCCCTGAAGGCAGGAGACCAGGATACCGTGTACAGAGATATCAAGGCCGTTGTGGATGCAGCGGACGGCACCCTGGTCAAGGTGATCATTGAGACCTGCTACCTGACCGACGCGGAAAAAATTACTGCCTGCCAGATGGCCGCAAAGGCGGGGGCCGATTTTGTCAAGACCTCCACAGGCTTTGGCACCGGCGGCGCCAATCCGCACGATGTAGCGCTGATGAAGGCCAATATTCCGGACACCATGCAGGTAAAAGCATCTGGGGGGATGCATGTATGGGAAGACGCTAAGGCCAATATCGAAGCCGGCGCCGACCGTCTGGGCGTATCCGCCAGTCTGGCGATACTCGACAGCTTTGATGAATAGCATGATTTAAGGGGACCATTTGAGAGGAGATATATGATGAATCATCAAAAGAATACCATGTCCGAAAAACCGGTCATCGCCGTCACCGGCGGCGGCCAGGGGATAGGACGGGCCATTTTGCTCTACTTTACCGAACGCGGCTACAATGCCGCTGTGCTGGATATGAATCTGGAAACAGCCGCTGCTGTGGCTGAGGAATGTCAGGCCAGGGGCGCTGACGCCATCGCGGTCGAGTGCAATGTCACAGACTCTGCGAGCGTCAATGCCGCCTATGAAAAAATCAGCGGTTACTTTGGCGGGCGCCTGGACGTCCAGGTCAACAACGCCGGCGTTTTCCGCAGAGAGCGCGTCGAGGACGCAACCGACGACGTGACCGACCTGCTCATCGACGTGAACCTCCGGGGGCCGGTATACACCAGCCGGGCAGCCATTAAAATCATGAAGGAGCAGGGACACGGCAGCATCATCAACGCCCACTCCATTCTGGGGCAGTTCCCGGATTTCGGGCTTGGGGTTTACAGCGCCACCAAGGCTGGGCTCTTTGCCCTGACCCGTGTGCTGGCAGCGGAGTGCGCGCCCTACGGCATCCGTGTGAACGGCTACGCGCCGTCCGTCACCGATACGCCCATGGTGCACCACATCATTGAGGAACGCCCTGAGGCTAAGCTGGACCAGATCCCCATGCGCGAATTCGGCACGCCGGACCAGATCGCCAAGATCTGCTGGTTCTTCGCGTCGGACCTCTGCGAGTACACCACCGGGATCAATGTGCCCTGCGACGGCGGTACCTGGGATGTCCAGAGACCGTTCATGGCCTGGAAGGCAGCTGGAAAGCTTTAAGCGGAATGTGATTTTACAGGAGAGAGATAGGAGAGTAATACAATGAAAACTGGTTATATCATTGGAATTGATTCGGGGACATCTATGGTAAAGGCCGCTTTGTTTGATATGCAGGGGAATGAAATCTGCGTCGCCTCACGGTCGACCCCTGTGGAAGAACCGTACTTTGGCTGGTCGGAATTCGACATGGACGTGGACTGGAAGGAGGTCGCCGGCGTTATCAGCGACCTCATGGGAAAATGCGGCGTGGACAAGAAGGAAGTGCTGGCCATCGGGCTCGGCGGAAAGGGTGTGGGCGTCTGCTTCCTGGATAAGGACAACCGTCCTGCCCGCAAGGGGATTCTCTGGAACGACGCCCGCTGCGCCGGCATGACCCGGGAATGGATCGAGAGCGGCAAGATGGAGCAGATTTTTGGCGCGACTGCCAACTGGCTGATGACCGGCGATGTAGGCATCCTGCTGCCCTGGATGAAGGCGCATGAGCCCGAGGTGCTGGAACGGACAGCCCACTTCTGCCTGAATACCAACTGGATGTGCTACAACCTGACCGGCGAATTCGGCTCAAACGCTACCGATTTTTACTCCCAGATCGATGAGACCCGCACCTACAGCGACAAAGTAATGGAGATTGAGGGGATCCTCGACCTGAAGGACAAATTCCTGCCGCTGCAGGAGCCCTGGGAAATCTGCGGCCATGTCACCGAAAAGGCTGCGCAGCAGACCGGGCTGGCAGCCGGCACGCCGGTGGCCTCTATTGGCTGGGATGTTGTCTGCTGCAGCGCCGGCGTTGGCGCGGTGGACGACGGACAGGCCAATATTATTCTGGGAACCTCTGGCGTCATCATGCTGACCATGCCGAAGTTTGCCCACTCACCCATGCTGGGCTGCCAGACCATCCACAACATACCGGGTAAATGGCAGCAGCTCATCGCGCCGCTGACCGGCACGCCGAACAGCGACTGGTTTGTGAACAACTTTACCTGCGCGGATAAGCTGCAGGCCGAAAAGGAAGGCCGCAGCGTCTACGCCCTCTTTGACGAGGTGATTGACAAGGTGAACCCGGGCTGTGACGGCACCATCTACCATCCTTATATGAACGCGGCGGGAGAACGCGCGCCCTTTACCAATACCAACGCCCGGGGCAACTTCTTCGGGCTGAACCTCCACAGCGACCGCCACGTCATGCAGCGCGCTGTGTACGAAGGCATGGCCTTCGCCAACAAGCACTGTCTGGACGCTTACACCTATCCGGTGAGTGATATCCGCCTGTCCGGCGGCGGCTCCAAGAGCCCTGTGTGGTGCCAGATTTTCGCGGACATCTGCAACGCGCCCATCAGCCTGCCCGGCGGCACCGAGTTCGGCGCCAAGGGCGTGGCCTGGAACGCGGCACTGGCAGCCGGCTACTTCGGCAGCTGGCAGGAAGCCTCTGAGGCCTTCTGCAAGGTGGAACGCGTCTACGAGCCCATCGCGAAGAACGTAAGCATCTACGCCGACCTGTACGAGGTCTACAAGGCGATCCCTTACGCGCTGTTCCCGGCCTGGGAAGCCCGGACCGAGTTCCTCAAAAAACACGGCTTCCAGGGATAATCCCGGGACCGTAACCCTCTATAACTTATAAGAGAAACCGGCTTTTCCCAAAGCCGGTTTTTTACTCAGAAAGGAGCACACAATGCATTTTCTATGTCTGGCAAGGTGCCAGCTGGGGTTTCTGCTGCGGCAGTTTGAGCTGTTTGGCCTTTCCGCCGAGCAGCAGAATGACATTTTGAGAAAGGAAGTGGCGCTGGTGAGCGGCCAGAGCATCGACATTCACGCCGGTATTTCCGGCTCGCGCATGTTTCGGCTTCTCTGTGAGGCTCTGGGAGACCCAGACCCGCTAAAGAGCGCGCGCGAGAGCCAGAACGCGCAGATGCTGGAGCTTCTGCCCGCTGTCCGGGAGGCTGTGAGAGCAGGGGAGAACCCGCTGTACTGCGCCCTGAAGGCAGCTGCCAGCGGCAATATTGTAGACGTGTCCTTTGCCGATGACTTTGACGTGGCCGGCGCCCTTGAAAAAAGTATGGCGGCGCCCTTTGCCATCGATGACTTCGGGCTTTTTACCCGGCGGCTGGCAGCGGCCAGAACCCTGACGCTGGCGGCAGACAACGCGGGGGAGATTGTGCTCGACCGCCTGCTGCTGGAGGAAGTACAGCGCTGGCGGCGTCAAAAGAGACTGCCCGGGGTCAGAGCCACTGTACTGGTAAAAGGCGGCCCCATTTACAACGATGCTCTGAGGGAGGACGCCCTGACGGCCGGGCTGGACCGCGAGGCTGAGATTCTGGACACCGGGTCCGACACGATCGGCATTCACCCCGCCTGCCTGTCGGAAAGCGCTCTCGAGAACCTGCGGGCCGCGGATATGATTATCTCAAAGGGGCTGGCGAATTACGAGAGCGATTTTGGGGCCGAAACGTTCCAGGAAAAGATTTTTTACCTGTTCCGGTCCAAGTGCGAGGTGCTTTCAGGCAAGCTGGGCATTCCGCTGGGGAGCGGCGTGCTCATGGCCCACCATAGAGAATGAGGAGGAAGAGATGCCCTACATTAAGATCAGTCTTTCTAAGAAGATAACCTGCGAGGAAAAGCAGGCGCTGGCCGCAGAAATCGCGGCCGTTATTCCACTGCTGCCAGATAAGCCCGGAGACCGGGCCATGGTTGAGATCGACGATGGCTGCGATTTGTACCGCGGCGGCCAGCCCGCCGGCTGCGCCTTTATGGAGACGCGCCTGTACCAGGAAACGCCCAAGCCCTTTTTAAAACAGTATACCGAAGCGTTGTTTGAGGTGTTTGAGCGGCGGCTCGGATACAGTAAGGCCCAAATCTATTTCAATATTTTGGAGCTGGACCACTGGGGCTCAAAGGGAACCCTGCGGTGAGTGCGCATTAAAAAAGAACGGACCTGAGAGGCCGTTCTTTTTTATTTACAGCACGCCCTCGCGCCGCGCCAGGTCAATGACCCGCTCGGCGGTCAGGGAGTCGGTGACCAGCACGTCGATCCAGCCGGATTTCAGGGCATAGTAAACCGCCCTGGCCTTTTGGCGGCCGACGATGCAGGCCAGCACACACTCGGCGTTTTTAATGGCGTCCAGGGAGACGCCGACCGTACGCTTATCCAGCTCGGGATCACAGATATTGCCGTCTTTATCAAAGAAACGGCTGCAGATACTGCCAACAGCCTCCACGTCTCTCAGCCGGGCGATGTTGTCATCATTCAGGTATCCGGCCTGATAGAGGCAGGAATCCTCGTCCGGGGTCGCGATGTTGACAAAGAGCTTGTTGCAGTCCTCCACCCGTTCCAGCAGGCTGCGGACCTTGGCGTCGTGCAGGAGGATATCGAGGATAATCGGGCTTTCCACCAGCGCCGGGCAGGGCAGGCAGAAAGCGCTCTCGGCGCCCAGCTTCTGTGACAGGTTGCTGATGATCTCGTGGGCGAAGCTGCGGCAGTTGGCATTGTCGACTGCCCCGGAGAGCTGGACCAGGGAGCAGTCCGGCAGGGAAAAGGCCGGAAATTCCTTTGAGAGCTCAAAGAGCGTCCAGCCCCAGTTCACGCCAATATGGTCGCCCGGGTCCAGAAAGGTTGGAAGAAACTGCGCGCCCAGGCGGGCGGTGAGCTGGATGGCCAGCTCCACATCGTCCTCGGGCACAGAGGCCACGCGGGCGCCCTTGAGGTGAAAAGCGGTTAAGAGCTGCTGCTCCATCTCGCTGATATCGTCGATGGCGTCGTCGATGAAAATCTTGACGATGCCGCGTTCCCGCGCTTCCGCCAGCTTTCTCGACACCTTGGGACGGGAAATGCTGAACTGGGTGGCGATTTCGGACTGAGTCCGCCCCTCTTCATAATATAGCTTGGCAATTGCCTGTAATAAGCGCTGATCTGTGTTCATTGTCCTTATCTCCAATGCGTTTTTCAAATTGATCGTCTGTTTAATCCTTAGACGATGAACAAAAAGTGTCCTTTAACCTCTATTATAGATTAAAAGACTTGTTTTTACAAGCGAAATGGGGGCAAAAATGAAATTTTGTTCAAAAATTAAAAAAATAGTCATATGGTTTGCGGGATAAAACAGTTCGGACTTTTAACAGATAAGGTGAAAAAGAAGCATAAAAACATTTGTGTTAAAAAACGGGTTTAGGGCTGGGCTGGTTTCTACATCCGGTTATTTTGTAAAACCATTACACAACATATAGATGCGAATGTAAACGAGAAACATTTTGAAAACAAAAAGTGCATTTACATATTGACAATGATAATTAAGACTGCTATAATTATACTTTACTTTTTGGAGGAATCGTGTTATAATGACTAAGATGTAAATCCACAAACGAGGTGAAGTTCATGCAGAAACAAAAAGCGACAATTATGGACGTCAAGCGTGAGGTTGAAAACTATCGTGGAAAAAGAGTAAAACTGGAAGCCCATAAGAGCAAGAAAAAGCTCTATCAAAAAGAAGGCGTTATTGAAGGGACTTACCCAAGCATCTTTACCGTCAGCGTAAAGGAAGATAAACGACCGACTCAGAGATTATCCTTCTCATATTCCGATGTCCTCACAAAAAGCGTTAAAATTGCGTTAGTAGACGAAGTCGAAGGCGCTTTCAGCTACTAAGAATCCCACTGACATTCTGATTAAACCCGCATAAGCTCAAACGAAGGGGAAGAATCGCGTATTCTTCTTTTTTGATGCCAAATTTTGGCAGTTGAAAGCCTACAGACGGCGCCCTCGCAGGCGGATGTTAAATTTTATGACATCCATCTGCGAGGGCGCCGTTTTATTTGTTCTAACTTTAAGCCAAAAGGGGTATAATAGATCCATATGCCGTTTCAGGCAGGATACCGGATGGCGCTGGCTGTCCAGATAAAGATTGGAGAATAAGTGAATGGAAGAAAAGCTACTGAGTATACAGTCGGAGATCGGAAAGCTGAACGCGGTCCTTCTGCACCGGCCGGGCAAGGAGCTTGAGCGCATTGTGCCCAACGTCCTCAAGGAGGTTCTTTTCGAGGATATCCCGTGGCTGCGGCGCATGCAGGAGGAGCATGACGCCTTCGCGAGGGTGCTCACCGGGCGCGGTATCCATGTGTATTATGTGGAGCAGCTGCTGACCGATATTCTGGCCGACGCAGAGGTGCGAAAAAGCCTGGTGCACGACGTCATCGACCAGAACCCCTCCTCGGGGAACTACATCGATGGGTTTTTGCAGGAATACCTGCTTTCCATGGAGGACTGCAAGCTGGCGGAATCGCTGATCGCCGGGGTGCTCCAGAAGGAGCTGGACCATGTGGAGCGGGAGCGGGTGCTCTCGGATTATATCAACGAGTCTGAGCCCTACGCCTTTTACATGAATCCGCTGCCCAACCTGTACTTTATGCGCGACCCGGCGGTCACCATCGGCGACGGCATGAGCATCAGCGCCATGGCCACCGAGGTGCGCAAGCGGGAAAGCCTGTATATGCACTATATTTATAAAAATCATCCCCTGTTTGCCTCCTGCGGCGGGAAAACTTACTATGAGTATGATAAGTTCTTCTCCGTAGAGGGCGGCGATATCCTGATCCTGAGCCCCACCGTGGTGGCTGTGGGCTGCAGCGAGCGCACCCAGGTGCAGGGGGTTGAGGAGCTGGCGAAACGCCTGTTTGAGGACAAGCCGGAGCTCGAGGGCGTGCTGGCCGTCAAGATTCCAAAGGACCGGGCTTTCATGCATCTGGACACCGTCTTTACCATGGTGGATTACGACAAATTTACGGTGTATCCCGGCATTCTGGACCGTGTGGAAACGGTGATGATCCGCCGGGGCAGCAAGGGGCACCTGCGCTACGAGCGCATTGACAGCCTGCACGACGCCCTGAGGCGCGCCCTGAACCTCACCAGCATAAAGCTCATTGAGAGCGGCGGCGGCAATCCGGTGGCCGCGGCCAGAGAGCAGTGGAACGACAGCACCAATACCCTGGCCATCGCGCCTGGGGTGATCGTGGCCTACGGGCGCAACGAGCGCTCCAACGAGGTGCTGGCCCAGAACGGCATCGACGTGATCAGCATCGAGGCCTCCGAGCTGGTGCGGGGCCGCGGGGGCCCGCGGTGTATGACCATGCCCCTTAACCGCGACCCGGTGAAATAAAAAAGCGCCGTGTTTTACGGCGCTTTAGAGTGTCGACAAACTTTAACACGAAGCGATGAAGCGTCAAGAAGAGGCTTTTGAAGTTGAAAGTGGATAGTGGAAAGTTGAAAGTTCAGGAGCAAATCAGCCCTTGGCCGATTTGATTGAATGCGGCCTGCAGCCGCTGTTCCAGTCGTTTTTGCGTCAGCGAAAACGTTCCATAACTTTCCACTTTCAACCTTCAACCCAAAGGGCTTCAAGCTTTCTCTTTGCCGCTCATGACCGACTTTTGTCGACAGTCTGAAGCGCTGTGTTTTACGGCGCTTTTGGGAAAATATCGCGCAGCGGGATTTTAAGGTCCTCAAAAATACCGGAGGCCAGCGTATCCTCAAGCGTATACTCGTTGACCGCACCTTTTGTGAAGGTATGGACAATAATGGTTTTTGACTTTGGGCTGACAATCCAGTATTCCTGCACACCTGCCAGCTGATACTTGTTGAGCTTTACAAAGAGGTCGGTGCGCATGGAGCCGGAGCTCAGAATTTCTACCGCGATGGTCGGCGCGCCCTCATAGCGCTGCTCCGAAAACTTTTCCGGGTCGCAGAGGATACTGATGTCCGGCACGAAGATGTCTCTGTTCAGACGGACCTCCAGCTCTGAAAAGGGGCGGCAGGTTTTGCCTTTGAAATGATTGCGGAGGTACGTAATCATTTCACTGAGAATATCCTGATGAAGCGTATTAGGACGGGGCGTCATCAGCACCATATCGTCAATGAGTTCATAGAGATGCTGCTCATCCATGGGCAGCGCGTCGAATTCCTCGAGGGTAACTTTTTGGAAATGTTCGTTTTCTTTTAAAAGCGGCATAAAGGACACTCCTTTCGTGTGTTGTTAGCTTAATCATAGCACGTGGGAGGGGCTCAGGTCAAATGAATGCCAGGGGATACGGCTTTCCCTTAACCGTAATAAACTGTAAAAATCAGTAAAAACCGCAGATATGAGGGTCTGCGGTTTTTTTCGGGCCCAAAGCGGTAGCCGTAAATTTAATTCTGTTATATAATAGGGTCAGGTATGGAAGGAGGATCGCATAAAAGGAGAAAAAGAAGTGAAAAAGACAAAAATCCTTGGGATTTTATTAAGCGTACTTTTAGCGGTATCCTTTACGGCCTGCGCCAAAACAGATAACGCCCCGCAGGGGACTGCGGGCACAGGCAGTGTGGACGGCGTGCTCAAAAGCTACTCGTCCGGAGTACTGGTGATGACAAGGGGCGATAAAAGCGAGCTGACCTTTGACCTTTCAAAGGCGACGGTCAGCTGCAAAAACATGCTGTCCGGCGACAGCATCACCGTTTTATACGACGGCGCCATCGAGGGTACGGACACCAGCGGCGTCACAGTGACCGAGATCAAGGACAACGGCTCCGCCGCGCCGAAAGAACAGACGATGGTGGGAACAGTCCAGAACCTGACCCAGCACTCGCTGACGCTCAAAGAACCGGACGGATCAGAGTATACCTTTACCACCGCCGGAGCTAAGCAGGTTTATAAGAACGGCATTGAAAACGGCAACTGGGTACAGGTAAAATACGTGGGCGAGCTGAGCGGAAACGATGCCGCCGGCGTCAAGGTTCTCGAGATTGTGGACAATGACGAGAACATCAAGAAAGCACAGGAGCCGGACAAGGTGGCAATCAAGGCCGCGGACGAAAAGGTATGGGCCACAGACACCGTACATGTGCGGGAGTCCTACACTACGGATTCCAACGTGCTGGGCGACCTGGCACCCGGCAATGAGATCACCCGCACAGGCGTGTGTGATAATGGCTGGTCCAGAGTGAACTACAACGGAAAAGACGCCTTTGTCTATTCCAAGTATCTGACCACCACCCAGCCCGCTGCCCCCAGCCAGCCCGCGCCGGCCAAGCCGCAGCCAAGTCCGAGCCAGCCGGCCCAGCCAAGCGCGCAGCCAACGCCAAAGCCGACCCCGGCCCCGACGCCTGCGCCAGCGCCCGATCCCACCCCGGCCCCAACGCCAGAGCCGACGCCAGAACCGACCCCGGCCCCGGCTCCAGACCCAACACCTGAGCCAACGCCAGAACCCACACCAGCACCTGAGGTCAAGACCCTCACCGGTTACGTGGTGGGCTACGCGGACGGAGAGCTCGTTGTTTTCGCCAACGGCGCCGATTACCCGCTGAACGTGACCGACGCGCAGCACGATTACGCCAACGGCATTTTGACGGGCAATGAGGTCACCGTTACCTATACCGGCGACCTTCAGGCTTATGAAACAGTGGTGGTGCTGAGTGTGAGCGATTCAGCGCTGAACGCCGGCGACCGGTCAGTCATTACCGGTGTGATCGCGTCCGCTTCCATGAACACCCTGGACCTGACCACAGACGACAACACAGAGATTACCTTTGAGACCATGAACGCGGAGGTCAACAGCCAGAATTACCAGGTTGGCGCCCGCGTCAGCGTGACCCTGGACCTGTCCCAGAGCGTGGACACTTCCAACATCTTTCACGCCTTAAAGGTGGACGACGCACAATAGCACTTTTAAAGAGGACGTATGGAGCCGTCCTCTTTTTTTAGTGGCAAATATTCTTGAAGCTTTCTTGAATTTTTACGCCTGTGATACATGTTAAAATAGAAGTGAATTCATAGTTTTCCTTAGATAAGGGAAAGACATGGGAGGTAAAAATGAAAAAGAAAATCAGAGAGCGTTTCAGAGGCGTTTTGTCAGCGGTGGTTATCCCGGCGGCGTTGGTCTGCTCAAGCGTTCCGGTCCTTGCGGAAACAGTCCCTGCGGCCGCCACTGCGCAGGTGGCAGAAAGCCAGAATACAGAAGCGGTACCAGCCGCGCGAACGGCCGATTTTGCTGTGCCGGACGCGGACAGCGGCCTGCTGCAGCGTGTGGAGGACGCTTTAGCCAGGGGCGCTGAGGCAGAAACCCCGGCAGCTGAAACGCCCGCGGAGGAGGAAGCCCCTGCGGCTGAAAAGAAGGCCGATGAGGCCCCTGCGGCAGGAACACCTGTGTGCACCGTGACAACTGGCGCCCAGAGCAGCCAGACAGGCGCGGACGTCACCTACGGTACCCTTGAGGAAGCCTTCGCGGCCATACAGGATGGCCAGACCGCAACCATTACCCTGACCGGGGACGCTGTGGTGAAGGATACCATTGTGGTGCACGGCAACGTGACCCTGACGGCGGACGGCGATTATACGGTGAGTGCCGACCTGGAAAGCACCACACAGTTTTTGAAATTGATTGATAACAATCAGCTGACCATTGACGGCGCGGGCCATAGCATCACCCTGACAGCACCCGTTGAAAGTGAGTGTAAAATCAACGTCTGGAATAACAGCGTTTTAAACCTGCAGGCCGGTGTTACAGTGGATGGTCTTATCATCAATGCTACCAACACTGCCGTCCTGAATATCCAGGACAGCGTGCTTTCAGGAAACGTTAATATTGGAAACACCGCCATCCTGAATGCCCGGGGCAGCACGCTTTCCGGAATAGTTACTGTGGATGAAGACGGCGCTTCAGCTGTCTTTGATCACTGCCAGGCATCGGGAATTATGAACCTTAGCCCAAATATGATGATCCGCGACACGTCGGTGCAGGCGCTTGTAAATTATGATAACGCCCAGAGCACTCTGTCCGGTAAAACAGACGTTAAGGGCATCATGCTCTTTAATAAACCCATCATCCTCGCTGAGGATTTTGACAGCAGCGTGGTCAGCAGGGTTTATATGGCCTATCCTTTAGTATTTAACAACCCGGCCGTTCTGGCCGAGGCGGCATCGGGTGCGCTGAGCGCGGAGACGGCCAACTGCTTTTGCTACCAGTTAGAGGAGAATAAGGACGCTCAAACCTACGCGCCCTATCTTAAGAACGGCAAACTGGAAACCGCCAGAGTGACAAACACTATTGTGTCGGTCAGGGTCGAGCATGATAATTACCCTTACACTGGCAGAGACCCGCAGGCCGAGGGCGGGCTCGGCAAGGTTACCATCACGGTGACAGACGAGAAGGGCAAGGTGATTACACCGGCTGCCGACAAGCTGACCACGACCTACACCCACTATTCGGACGTGCTTGAGGCGCCGCCGACCATTCCGGGGGATTACTCGCTCAACGTGAGCTACGCCGGCGAGGAAAACCGCGATACCCAGACCCTCACCCGCGGCAGCTCAGGCGCAGCTTTCTTCATGATCACAAGAGCTGAGCTGAAAGGCGATTTCGTGAGCTTCCCATCTGAGATTTCCGTCTCCCAGGGCAGTGTGCGCGCGGACTTCAGGCCAGCGGAGGGCATCGATGCCGCGCTGCTGAAGCTTAACACCACTTGGACCCTCACCGATAAAGACGGCGCAACCGCCACCGTCAACGGTGATACCCTGAAGCTGACCAAGGCGGATATCGGTAAGACCGCACAGGTTACAGTGGAGGATACCAGCGGCATCTACACCGGCAAAATCACCAGCGGTGGCTTCACCATTGGCGGGGTGGCCACCGGTGTCCGGATCGACGGGCTGAGCTGGGACTCGAACGCCAATTACTTCGAGTCCAACGACGCTCTGCAGGCCCTGCTGGCAAAGGACAGGGCCATCCTCGTGACCTACCTCGACCCGGACGGTTATCAGAACATCGCCTGGGATAAGGGCGAGATCAGTCTGGAGTATTACAGCACAGAGGATGACAAGCAGTTAGAGCAGGCGCCCACCGAGCCGGGAACCTATATCCTGAGTGTCGCTTTCACCCCGAATGACGCCCACCAGGCTCAGGACCTTCAGTTTACCAGCGTCTCCTACACCTACACCCTGATGATGCCCACCACCACAGAGATCAACGCTTCAGCCCTCAAGGGCAGTTATGATGTGTCCGATACCCAGAGCCTGGACAAAGACATGGTCAAGGCCACCACCGTCAGGGATAAGGATGGCCGGGTTATCAAGCTTGACCAGTACAGCGGCCTGCTGAGCTTTGAAGCCTACACCGACGCAGAGGGCAAAAACATCGCCCAGACTCCCGCGGCAGGCACCTATTATGTGCGGGCGTTCTACAACCGGGACGGCCAGGAAAAAGCCCATATTGCGAGCAGCAGCGCGCTGGTGAAAATCACGCTGACCCAGAGCGGCGCAGGCAAAGACACCACCACCAGTACCACCACTGGTACTACCCCGGGCAATCCCTCGACCGGGACGCCCGCAGGCGCGGGTCTGTCACTGGTACTGCTGGCGGCGCTGGCAGGCGGGTCCGTACTGATCCTTAAAAAACGTAACTGACAATAAAAAACCACTGTGGCGTAAGCCACAGCGGTTTTTTTAATACAGGCGGAAAACAGCCTAAGCGATTGGCAGAGAATCCCTGTTCAGCTTGGCGCCGTAAATGTATAAGCCTGGAACGACCAGACCGAGAAGCGCGTAGATAACGGAGGAGGCGGCAAAGCCCGCGCCAGCCATGTTCACGATGGCGGCGAGGATGGAAATAATTAAGACGACAATACCGATTTTAAAGCATCCGTCCGCCTTGTCCGCTTTGTTGCAGCCGCGGATGCCCATTACGCCCGCGATCAGCTGAATAATAGAGGCGATCATATAGATCACTGCGATCATGGTTACAGAGATACCGCCGCCGCCAGCGCCCTGGTCGATCACCGCATAGCCCATGAGCAGGCTGAGCAGTCCATAGGATACGAGCCCCAGGATACCGCCGATCAGCATCAGGATACCGGTAACCTTCAAATAAGTTTTACCTTTCATTGTTTACTCCCTTGATAAAATAGTATAAGTGTTTGGTCACTTATATTTGATTATAAGTCACCATTAATATCCAGACAAGCTTTTTACCGATAACGTCCTGTTTTTACCGCATTTTGGGGGGACACGCCTGAGGTTCCACACCTGCAAACGATAAAGCATTGCTTAAACGCGGTGGTTGGGGTAAAATAAAGTCAAATAATGACGAAAAATGAGGAGGAATTCCCATGGGGATTGATTTAAAGGGCCGTAGCTTCCTGACATTAAAGGATTTTACGTCAGAAGAAATAAACTTTATGCTTGACTATGCCGCTGCACTGAAGAAAAAGAAAAAAGAAGGACGCCCGGGCCGGCTGCTGGCGGGCAAGAACATCGTGCTGCTGTTCGAGAAAACATCCACCCGCACCCGCTGCGCCTTCGAGGTCGCCGGCTTTGACGAGGGCGCCTGCGTGACCTTCCTGACCAACAGCCAGATGGGCAAAAAGGAATCCATCGAGGATACCGCCAAAGTGCTGGGCCGCTTTTACGACGGCATCGAGTTCCGCGGCTTTAAGCAGGAAACCGTGGAAGCCCTGGCCGAGTTCTCCGGCGTGCCAGTATGGAACGGCCTGACCGACACCTACCACCCCACCCAGATTTTAGCCGATATGCTCACCATGCGGGAGAACTTCGGCGCGCTGGCGGGCCGCCGCCTGGTCTATGTGGGCGATGCCCGCAACAATATGGGCAACTCCCTGATGATTGGCTGCGCCAAGCTGGGCATGCACTTTGTGGCCGTCGCGCCTGAGGTGCTGTTCCCGGAAGAAAGCCTGGTTCAGGAAATGCGCGCTATCTGTGAAGAAACCGGCGGCACCATCACCCTGACCGACGACATTAAGACGGGTGTGAAGGGCGCGGACGCCATCTACACCGACGTGTGGGTCTCCATGGGCGAGGAGGACCAGATGGCCGAGCGCATCCAGCTCTTAAAACCGTATCAGGTCAACGCTGAAATGATGGAAGCCACCGGCAACCCGGATGTGATCTTTCTCCACTGCCTGCCGTCCTTCCACGACCTTAACACCGATGTGGCACAGGACGTGTACGCGCGCTTTGGCCTGACCGAGCAGGAGGTCACCGACGAGGTGTTCAGAAGCCCGGCCTCCAAGGTTTTTGACGAAGCCGAAAACCGCATGCACACCATCAAGGCTGTCATGTGCGCCACCCTGGCCACCAACCAGGTGGACGCCAACGGAAAACCAATTGTAGACTGATCAGACTAGTTGATAGTGGACAGTGTGTAGTGGATAGTTATTGAACAAAATGCCAGAGGCATTTTGAATTGAATCAAATCCGCGTTGCGGATTTGTTCCTAAATTATCAACTATCAACTATTAATTATCCACTCTGATGGATAAAGCGAACGATTCTTATCATATTTAACCGGAGGGAACTATGGAAATACAAAACATCACCAAGCTTCAGAACGGCTCAGATATCCGCGGGGTTGCCATGGAGGGGGTTGAGGGTGAGCACATCACCCTGACCCAGGACATGGCCATGAAGATTGCCTACGCCTTCAGCAAGTGGCTGAAGGTGAAAACCGGAAAGGACAGCCTGAGCGTGGCAGTGGGCCGCGACAGCCGCCTGACCGGGCCGAACCTGGCGCAGGCGGTCTGCCTGGGCCTGGTATCGGACGGCGGCCATGTGTACGACTGCGGTATCGCCACCACGCCGGCCATGTTCATGACCACCCTGGACCCGGAGATGGACTGCGACGGCGCGGTCATGATCACCGCCAGCCACCTGCCCTTTAACCGAAACGGCATCAAGCTGTTTACCAAAGACGGCGGCCTGAACAAGGAGGACATCGCCGAGATCCTCGAGCAGGCCGAAACCATTGTCACCGAGTTTAAAATCGGCGGCAAGCGTGAGGACTGCGCCTTTATTCCCAGGTACGCGGCCAACATCGTGCGCATGATCCGCGAGGCTACCGGGGAGGAAACCCCTCTTCAGGGCGCGCACATTATCGTGGACGCGGGCAACGGCGCGGGCGGCTTTTTTGCGGAGGGTGTGCTGGCCCCGCTGGGCGCCGATACCCGGGGAAGCCAGTTCCTGGACCCGGACGGCCACTTCCCGAACCACATCCCCAATCCCGAGGATCAGGACGCCATCGACGCGATCCGCCGGGCCGTCATCGACAACCAGGCGGATATGGGCATTATCTTTGACACCGACGTGGACCGCTCTGCCGTTATCGACGAAAAGGGCGACGCCATCAACCGCAACGGCTTCATCGCTTTTATTGCCAGCATGCTGCTGGAAAAATACCCGGGTACCACCATTGTCACCGACTCTGTGACCTCCACCGGACTCACCGAGTACATCGAGAGCCTCGGCGGACATCACCACCGCTTTAAGCGCGGTTACAAGAACGTCATTAACGAGGCGGTCCGCCTGAACGAACACGGCGTGGAAACCCACCTGGCCATGGAAACCAGCGGCCACGGTGCCATCCGGGAAAACTACTTCCTGGACGACGGCGCATACCTGGTCACCATGGCGCTCATCAAGTTCGCCCAGCTGCACAAAGCCGGCAAGCCGCTCTCTGTGTTCTTAAAGGATCTCAAGGAGCCTGCTGAGGCGAAGGAATACCGTTTTAAGATCGGGGCTGAGGACTTTAAGGCCTACGGCCAGGAGGTGTTAGACGGCTTCCGGAAATTCGCGGAGGAACAGCCCGGCTGGAGTATTGTGGAGCCTAACTTTGAGGGGATCCGCGTCAACTGCGAAAAGGACGCCGGCAACGGCTGGTGCCTGATGCGCATGTCCCTCCACGATCCCATCATCCCGCTGAACATCGAGTCTGACGAGGCAGGCGGCTGTGAGAAGATCAAGGCCGCCATCGACGTTTTCCTGAAAGATTATCCGGAGCTGAAATAGCAAAATAGAAAAAGGGCCAAAAGGCCCTTTTTTAGATGGTCGAAGGCAGTACTGCGCCTTTTAGGTTTTTACTCGTACAGCTTAAACCCATCCTTTCCCTGGGCCTTGACATCGTACAGGGCGCTGTCGGCTTTTTGGTACAGGGCGGCGAAGTCATGACCGTCCCGGGGCGCCAGGGAGGCGCCCACGCTGGCGGTGATCTGCCTGCCGCCTTTGTAGCTTATGTGCAGGGCGGCCACCAGGCTTTCGGCCTTCTGTCTGGCGCATTCGGGCGAGGGCACCGGCACAAAGGCGGCAAACTCGTCGCCGCCGATACGGCCGACAATGTCGTCCTCGCGGAACTGGGCCTTGAGCACAGAGGCGAAGCGTGAGATGACCAGGTCGCCCATGGCGTGGCCGCAGGTATCGTTGACGTCCTTGAAGTCGTCGATGTCCAGAATAAAGAAAGCGTAGGTTTTTTCGGGCTGCGCGGCCAGGGCGCGGTCGATCTGCTCCTGGGTGCCCACCTTGTGGTAGAGGCCGGTGAGGGAATCCCGCTTCATCTTCTCTGACATGTACTGCTCCCTCTTTTTTTCCTCGTCGATGTTCTGGCGGTACACAAACATGCGCACAGACTGGTCCTCCTCCCAGAAGAAAATGCGCGCTGTGATGCGCATCCAGTAATAGTGCTGTCCGTCCTTGGTGATCATAAACTCGTAGCGCAGGTTTTCGATGCCCAGCTCGTAGTCCCTGAGAACCTGCCGGGGGCCGAAGGTAGACAGGTAGCCCTCGCGGTACTCCTCCTTAATCTGCTTTTCGGCAATGATCGCAAGGGCGTCGTCGTAGGCGGCGGTGTCCTCGGGCACGCCAAGGCTCTCAAAATACTGGTGGGTGGCCGCGCTGGCAGCGCGGTTGTGGGTGATGTCGATCTCGTAGATGTTCTCGTAGATTTTTTCGGTTTCTTCCTTAAAGACGGCGTTGTGCTTCTTCTCACGCTCCAGGGTCAGGCCCACGATCTGGGCGTTGTAGCGTTTTATGACCCGGGTAATGACAAAGAGGACGGTGGCGGTGACCAGGGCGATGACCAAAACGCCGACGCTCAGCTGGACAATGGTCTGGTTCCGCCAGACGGTGGTGTCGTTGTCGATCATGAGGTACCATTTAAGGTTGGGCACGTACCGGGCCACCGCGTAGCCCTCGTGGCCGTCCTGGCGGTACCAGAAGGCGTTCTCAGCCTCGGGCGATGGAAAGGCCTTGTCCTCAAAGACCGCGCAGCCGTCAATATCGAAAAGGCTGGAGGGCTCGAAGCCGGTCTGGTCGGTGGAGATCTGGATGGTGCCGTCCGCGTCGATGAGGTAGGCCTTGATGCCGAACTGGTTTTCGTAATCCCGAAAGATGCCCTGGAGGGAATCGACCTTGAAGCCAACGCCCACCACGCCCAGCACAGACCCGTCGTCGCCCTTGATCTTGCAGTTGATGAACACCGTTACCTCGTTCTGGGCGGCTTCGTCGTTGTCGATGTTGAGGCCGGTGTCCTCCCGGCCGTTCAGGAAGGAATAGTACCAGTCGTTCTCGGGGTTGCCGGGCGCCAGGGTGCGGTCGATGCCGTTAAAGTGGTGGTAGCGGCTGGTCTGGCTGGAGACCAGAAAGACGGAGTCGTAGCCGTATTTATCTTTGTAGCCGTACAGGTAGTTCCGCATGGTCTGGACAAAGTCATCCTCGTCGCCCCGCGCGGCCTCCTCGTTCAGAAATTCCTTGAGCAGGTGGTCGTTGGCCATGGTCAGGGAGATGTTGATGGGCTTGGTGAAAATGGCGTCGATCTGGTAATAGATGCCCTCTGAGGTGAGGGCGGAGATGTGCTCCACGTCCTTTTTAAAGATGCCGTTGTTGGAGTGGTAGCTGACATAGGAGGCCACTGCGAACCCCAGAACAATGATCACACAGATGAAGAGATTGGTTTTAAGCAGAGCGTCTTTTTTCATCGGTTTTTCCTTTTTATTGAATCGAGTGCAGGGGGAAAGCAGGCTTTGAATTGAGAATTGAAAATGGAAAATGGAGAATGTCGGAGCGTTTTCGCCTTTGGCTCAAACGATTGAGATTATGGGCGCAGGCCCATTCAAAATGCGTTGGCATTTTGCTCCTGTAATTCTCAATTCTCCATTCTCAATTTTCCATTTACTCATAGAACACCATGGTGTCGCGCCCCTGGCGCTTGGCCTGGTAGAGGGCGCTGTCGGCTTTATCGTAAAGCTCCTGGAAGCTTCTGCCGTGGCTGGGGAAAAGGGCGACGCCGATGCTGACGGTGAGCGGGGCTTCGGTCAGGCCCAGATGGCAGAGCCGTTCTCTGAGCACATTCAGGCGGTCCCTGATAATGGCGGTGTCGGACAGGCCGCGCATAAAGATTATGAACTCGTCGCCGCCCAGGCGGCCGGAGAAGTCATTGCTGCGCAGGCAGTCGCTCAGGGCGCCGGCCACCTCGATGAGGACCCTGTCGCCAAACTGGTGGCCGTAGGTATCGTTGAGGGCCTTGAAGTGGTCGATGTCCAGAATGATGAGGGCGTGGCGGGCCGAGGTGCTCCGGCGCAGCACGCGGCCAAGGCGCTTGATGAGGGTAGCCCGGTTATAGAGCCCGGTGAGCGGGTCGGTCTGAGAGAGCTTGCGCAGCTCCAGGGAGCGCCGCTTGCTGCTGTCAATATCCTGGATGAGGGCGAAAAAGCGCACCGCGCCCACAAAGGGGTCGTCGATCATCTGCACGTCGGCTCTGGCCCAGAAAAAACCGTCGCCGGACGGGCGCAGGCGGCGGTGCTCCAGGCTCAGATCACTGGTTCCCTGGCGGTGCAGCTCCAGCAGGTGGCTGCGGCTAAAAAAGCGCCGGTATTTTTTCCGGTCCTCGGGCAGGACAAAGTGCTCGCTGGTGTAGTGGGTGAGAGCGTCCAGCGTCTGCTGGCAGTCCGCGGGGATGCTGTCCTTGGTCTGCCCCTCAAAAGTCTCGAGCACATCGGCGGACAGATTGAACTCGTAGTAGGCGATGCTGTCCTTGCGGCGCTGTTCGTAGGTGGTGAACCAGCGCTCATAGGCGATCTCGCGCTCGTGCAGCTCAGTGCTGTCCGAGTAGGTGATGATGGCGGTGATGGGCTCGCCGCCGGCGCTGTAGACCAGCGAGTAATCCGCGATATACCAGACGTAGCGGTTCTGCTCTGGGGCGAACATCCTGACCGAGGTGTGGCCCTCGGGCTTGCCATCCAGCATGTCTTTAAAAAAGTTGGCGTAAGCTGTAGCGCTCTCCCGTGCTACAATGCCACTCTCGATGGCGCCGTCGGGGACATTGTTGGTACTTTGGGGCAGTCCCAGCAGATTGGCAGCCTCCTTGGTTCGTGACAGAGTTCTGGTCCGCAGGTCGTAGCGACTAATAAACTTATCGGAGTGGCGCATGGCAATGCGGTTTTCCTCCTCGCTGATGCGCAGGGCCTCTTCGGCGGCCTTGCGGTCGGTGATGTCGAACACAGCGCCGAACAGGGTGTTGTCCGCCAGGTCGTACTGGCAGCGGACCAGCACCCAGATAATCGCGCCCCCGATGGTGCGGCCCCGGTTTTCAAGCTCGAAGGCGTGCTGCCCTGCGGCGATATGGCCTGTAATCTCGCTGTGCACGCGCTTAAAATCCTCGGGCGGCACGATGAGCTCGCAGTTTGAAAAGCCCGCGGCCTCAGCCGTTTCGCGGGTGTAGCCGTAGGTCTCATAGAAAAAGGCGTTGGCGTACAGCAGGGTCAGGCGGTCGTCCACCAGCGTCTTAAAGACGCCGCAGGGTACCTTATCGGCGTAGCTTTCGGTCTGGCTGCGCTTCAGGTACCGGAGGTCGGCAAACTGGCAGAGGATAAGGGCAGGGGCGTCCTCGGGCTTTGAGACCTGCTGGCAGGACGCGCAGAACCAGACAGGAGTGCCGCTGCGGTCTGTCAGCCGCTGGCGGGCGCGGGCGGTCTCGCCGGGTTTCAGGCGCTTCAGAAACTTTTTAAAAGTTTTAAGATCTTCCTTCTCCATATAGGCCGCCAGGGAGACTGGCAGGGCGCTCAGGCCCAGAAAATCCATGAGACTGGGGTTCAGGTAGCGCAGGGTCAGGGCGTCGTCTGCCTGAAAGCAGGCGATGCCGTCAGAGAGAAGCTCAGGCGTTTCGGTTGTAAAGGTATATGACGATTGGGTGGTTTGTACTTCCATGAGCAATTCTCCTTAAAATTGATTATTTTATCTATTTTATCATTTTTGCATTTTAAAAACAACAGAGACGGTACCTGCAAAAAGTAAAATTGACACGTTATCGGTAAATTGACAGGAGCCTGTCGGGCTCCTGCAGCATGAGCTGGAGGTTTAAGGGCCTGGCGAGGTGGCTGTCCAGGCCGGCCTCCCTGCGCCGCAGCTTAAACGTCGTCTGTTTCGGGGCTGCCAAAGGCCAGCGCCTCAAAATCCGGGATGGGCACTGGGCGGGAGAACACATAGCCCTGCACCATATCGCAGTTGGACTGCCTGAGAAACTCCACCTGCTGCTGGCTTTCCACGCCCTCGGCCACTGTGGACATGGAGAGCTTTTCCGCCAGGCCGATGACCGAGGTCACCACGTCGCGCTCCCTGGGGTTGTCGGCGTTCTGAGAGGTGAAGAAAGCCCGGTCCAGCTTGAGGGTGTCTGTCTGGAGGTCCTTGAGCAGGTTGAGGGAGGAGTAGCCGCTGCCGAAGTCGTCCATGGAGCAGCGGTAGCCCCGCCTGTGAATCTGGTCGATGACCTGAAAGAGCATTTCGGGGTTGGTGAACACCAGAGTCTCGGTCAGCTCGATTTCCAAAAGCTCCGGCGGCACGCCGTACGCGCTTCGGATGGCCTCGTAGGCGTCCAGAAAATCGGCGTGGGCCAGATGTACCCGGGACATGTTCACCGAGATGGGCACTGGCTTCACGCCCTTGTCCAGCCATCCCCGCAGCAGGATACAGACTTGCTCAAACACGTACAGGTCCACCTCTACGATAAAGCGGTTTTTCTCAAAGAGGGGGATGAACTCGTCCGGCGGGATCAGCCCGCGCTCGGGATCCTGCCAGCGCACCAGGGCCTCGGCGCCGGCGATGGCGTTGTCCTTTAAGGACAGCTTGGGCTGCAGGTACACCACGAACTCGCCGTTCAGCAGGGCGTCCTGCATGCGGTTTTCAATGTCCTTTTCCCGCATGAGCTTCAGGCGGTCCAGGTCGGAGTAAAACTGGCAGGCGAACAGGCGGCTGCCGTCCGTGTCCTTGACGTTTTTCAGGGCCACATTGGCCCGGTCCAGCTGCTGGGTGAGCGGCAGGTCCGGGTCCAGCACCGGATAGATGCCAAAGGCCAGAGAGAGGAAATATTTGCGCTCCAGGCCGTCGTTAAAGCGGTTGATGTCCTGGGACATCACATCCAGCCGGTTGAGGATTTTGCGCTTGTCCGCGTTGTGGAGCAGCAGGCAGAAATTGTCCGCAGCGGTGCGGCAGGCCAGTTCGCCCTCAGTGAGATGGCAGCAGAGGATTTCGTACACATGGCGGAGGGTTTTATCGCCCATCTCAATCCCAAAAAGGTCATTGATGAGCTTGAACTTGCGGATATCCATAGAGACCAGCACATAGTCGCCGGGCGCGCCCTCCAGGATCGCGCCGCCGGCGTCCAGCTCAAATTTGGAGCGGTTGGGCCCTTTGGTCAGCGGGTCGATAAAGGCCAGCTCCAGCAGCTTGGCGTTGCTGCGCTGCAGGGCCTGCTCCTGCTTGATGTAGTCGGTCATGTCGGTCATAACGGTGTAGGCCACCGGGTAGCCGTCGACCACCTCGTCGGTAAAGACGCCCACCAGCTTGACCCACATGAGCCGGCCGCTCTTGTGGCGCATGCGCGCCAGCGCTTCGTAGCTGGTGTGGCCCGCGTCGATGGCGGCCATCACCTTTTTGACAATGGTTGCCCAGTCCTCTGGATTCTGTTTGAAATAGGTATCTGGCCGGTTGTGGTACAGGGCCTCGTACTCATCCTTTGGGTAGCCGATAAGCTCGTAATAGTAGGGGTTTGCGCTGATAAGGGTAAAATGCGCATCCAGCAGATGCCGGCTCACGCTCACCCGCAGAGCGCTCATGAGCATGTTGTACTCATTGTCGGGCGCGATGTCATAATGCCGGACGGCTTGTTTGTTTTCTGACATTTGGGCTTCCTTCTTTAAGTTGAATTTTAACGCTTATAATGATTCCTATTTTATCACTGCCTTCCGTTAAAAGCAATAAGAGAACCGGATAGGATTAAGTAAAACGATAAAAAGTTTACATTAAAAATGGATTTTTATTCTTATAGCGGTTAAAATATAAGCGAGAGGAGTGATAAACCATCGCTAAATTCGTAAACCGCTATGATCAGAAGGTGATCGTGGAGGCCGGGGAGTTTATCATGGACGCCATGCCAAAGATCGCCGGCCACGCCAACCGCTGGCGGCTGCACCGCTACTGGGTGGCGCACGGGGCCATGCCCCAGGTCATAAGCTGCACGCCCGCAGAGCCGCTGCACTGCGAGAATTACGTGGTCTACAAGACGACCAAAAACCAGACGCGGCCCAGAACCCAGGTCTGCGGCGCGGTCCTCACCTACAACAGCAGCGAGCTGCGCGGCCCCACCGAGGTGGACGGCGTGCCCACCTTTTTCATGGTCGAGGTGCACAGCTGCCCAGACTGCGCCGGGCGCAGACGGGCCGACCCGGACTTTTCCGGGCAGGTGCACCACCGGATCCTGATTGCCGACATGGTCAAGTACCGGTCTCACCTGTCAAAGGTGTATGAGGACATTATCCTGGAGGGCATCGAGCCCGGGCGCACTGTGGCCTTTCCCTTCAGCGAGGAGCACGCCGGCCGGCTCAGAAGGCAGTTCGAGGCCCTGACCGCCCTGGCCAGGGAGAGGGTGGGCGCCCTGTACACCCCGGCGCCTCCGCCCTTGTACCGTGTGCCAGAGGGCGTGCGGCGGGACCGGCGCGACAGCGGCAGGGAACACCGGGCCCAGGGCGTGGCCTACATTCAGGCCTTTACCGCCAGACGGCCGGCCACGCCGCTGATGAGGGGCTGGTACAGCCGCCTCCTCCAGTTTTTCGCAGATGTCAATGGGGATATAGCCGCCGTCCCCCGATAAAAAAAGCGCGGTTCTCAACGGATTGTTCCTTAATTCAGCTTCCAGACTCAGGTACCCTGTAGATACACCCAAGCGGTGAATCTAAAATCTGCAAGGAGGCAATAATATGCAGAAGAAATCAACAACAGAATTGTTGGAAACGTTCTTGTCAGGGGGCTTGTTTACTGTGCCCGAAAACCAGAAGCTTTCGAAGGATGAGGCGCTGGCCCTCGGGCTCATCGAAATCGCCTGCGCCATCAGTCTTATGGCCGCCGACGCCCAGTTCGCCAGAGAAGTTCTGGGCAGCTGCGGCGTCTTTCCCGTCAGCGAGATCGCCGGGGATTACGGCTACAGCGCCCAGGCCTTTAACAAGCTGCTCTGCGACCAGGGAATCCAGTACAAGCGGGGCCGCCGGTGGTATCTGTACGACTGCTACCAGGGCCTTGGCTACACAGCCACCCGGCTCACCACCCGGGAGACGGGCGGCCGTACCCGCGCCTTCAGCGGCATGCAGTGGACCGTCAAGGGGCGGCGCTTTCTCTACGACCATCTTCGGGCCAAGGGCATTGTGCCCACCGCAGGCAGAAAGGAGCAGCCATGAACTACCTTACCGAGCACCGGAGCTTTTACGCCTGGCTGGGGAAAAACCCCAGGAGCACCGCGTTCCAGAGCCTCTGGAATTACCTGCTCGTCCGCAACAACAATGCGGCCATCCGGGGCGAGGACGGCGACATGTACTGGCCTGTGTGGTTCGGGGTGGACAACAGCGACCTGCGCCGCCTCTTAGGCGAACAGGATGCCAAACGCATCTGGGAACACCGCCGTAGACTCATCGCCGCAGGGCTCATCGAATACCGGCCCGGTTCCGGCGGCAAAAGCGGCGAGTACGCCCTCGTCCCCTTTAACCGGGAGCAGACACGCCTGCAGGTCATTCCCCAGGGCGGCGGCGAAGCCGTTACCGTCTGGAACCCGCCGGGAAACAGCCCCCGGACCGCCGCCGGAGTCCTCCCGGAAGCCCCGGCGGAACCGGGCACGTTCTCTTCTGATTATAATTATATAAATCATAAATATATAAATCATAAAGAGTCTTACCGGTGCGAAGGGGAGCCGCTCGTGCCTTATTTCAACAGTCTGCCCGCCCTCACCGATGAAGAAATGGCAAGCCTGCGCGCCATCCACACCGATGACGCCGCCCTGGTCGAGGCCATGTGGGCCCTTAAGGAGCAGAAACAACGGGAGGAGGAGAGCTGATGCAGCACAAAAGAGAGTGCGGCTATGAGCGCTACCGCTGCCGGGCACATGTGGTGGTACAGGAGACCATTGTGGCCTACAGCCTGGAGGAGGCCGAGCTTTTGTTCGAGGCGCGGCTGGACGCCCTGGAGGACGACCCTGGCCTGCGCGTTGAGGGCATGTGGGTGGAGTGACATGGGCAAGCGCACCGCCAGATGGACAAAGGCCCACCGCGCCCGCCTGGGCCTCACCCAGCCCCAGCTGGCCGAGGCTGTGGGCGTCAGCCTGAGCACTGTGACCCGGCTGGAGCGGGGCGACCCGGTGAGAGACTATGTGCTCGAGGACCTGGAGCGCCTGTTTGAGGACGAGCGCCCCGGCGAAAATGGTCAGAATCCTCAGCCCGGTGGGCAGAATCATCACTTCCAGCTGACCATATACCAGGACCTCCTGAGGTGATAAACTGAGAGCATCACAACGAAAGGAGGAACCCCAAATGGCATACGAACAGACCAAAATCAGCCATTACATGAAGATCATCTTCAACTACGGCGAGGTGGGCGGCAGCATCAAGAAAAAGAGCAAGACCTACTCCGGTCTCAACATGGACATGACTGTGGCCACCAGCGAGGCCATCACCCGCACCGGCAAAGCCATCGGCAAGCTCTGCACACCCATCGTGAACGATATCCAGAACTTTATGGGCTACAGCAACCTGGAAACCTCCGCCTGAGGCAGAGCGAAAAAATCTGAAAGAAAGGAGAAATGAAGATGGAGACAACCACGACCACCAAAGCGCTGGACCTGGAGTTTGAGCTGGAAAACGGCAAGAGCTTTACCATCACCTGCCCCGACTATCTGGACGACCTGACAAAAGAGCAGGTCGAGGCCCAGGCCGCCGAGATCATCGCCGCCGGGGCCTTTGCCCCAGACGGCTTTAACCTCATCAAATTCAAGAGCTTTGAGTACATCGACAAGACCACCCGGAAAACCGAAATCGACGCGTAAAGCGCTCAGAAAGGCAGAAAGCCATGAAAACCATCAAAAAAAGAACCGTCCTGCTGCTCCTGGCAGTTCTGACCGCCGCCGGTATCCTCTACTTTGCCCTGGAGCTGAGCTGGGCGCCAATGCGGCAGAACCCGCCGCCCAGCCCGACAGAAGAAGCCCCGGCAGAAGAAGCCCCAGAGCCCGAAACCCCAGTCCCAGAAGCCCCAGCTCCTGAAGCCCCGGAGCCCGAAACGCCAGCCCAGCCCCAGAGCGGTGTCCTGGAACAACAGCCCCTCATGGTGAGCGAGCACTTCGCCCGGGACGAGTACCGCTGCGACTGCCAGGGCTTTTGTGACGGCTTCCCCGCCGAACCCGACCCCGAACTCGTCCGCCGCGTCGAGGCCCTGCGCCAGGCTGTGGGCGCACCGGTCATCATCACCTCCGGTGTGCGCTGCGGGCCGCGCAACGAGGAGGTGGGCGGCGTGGCCTGGTCCTTCCACAAACGCGGCGCCGCCGCCGACCTCTATAGCCCCGGCGTGCCCGTCGGCACCCTGGCCGCCCTGGCAAAAGACTGCGGCCTCAATATCCTGCCCTACTACAGAGACGGGTATGTGCATGTGGAGATATGAGAAAACCCCCGAAGTCTTTCGGGGGTTTTTTAGTGGAAAGTTGATAGTGGAAAGTTCAGGTGCAAATCTGCCGCCGGCAGATTTGATGCGATGCGGCCAGAGGCCGCTGTTCCAGTCGTTTTTGCGTTAGCAAAAACGTTCTATAACTATCCACTATCAATTTTCAACTCAAAGGGCTTCAAACTTTCCCTTTGCAGCCCACGACCGATTTTGCCGACATCCTGAAAGCCCCTCTCGGGGCTCTTTTTTAGTTCAGCTCGGGGTAATCTCTTAAAAACACGTCGATGGCGGCCTTGATCTTCTCACAGCCGCCTGCTTTTTTACGCCGCAGGCCTTTAGCCGCCCATCATCGTGGCGAAAGCCCGCGTGTCACACCTGTGTCAACTTCTGCCCGTGAAACTTATAACCTGGGATTGTATTAACTCTGAGCGTTATTTATAATGAAATTAATCACAAATGAGGAGTGTGCAATTATGAGGAAACAACTTAAGTATTTGACGAAGAAGATGATTGCGCTTATTTTTGCCATGTTTTTCACCATTGGTCTCATGCCGGCAGCGTTCGCTGAGGGCGAAGACACGAGAGACTTAACCAATGTTCTTACCGATTTACATGTTGATATGAGCTTAAAGAAATCAGACGGCGCCACAGTGCCCATCATTGTGGATAACGAAAAGGACGCGGGCTTTAATGAAGATCTGGTTTCAGGCAGCACCATTCTTTTCGGCATTACCTGGACCCTGGAGGAAGCGGATTTTTACGGCCAGGTAAAGGCAGGGGATTATTTTACCATTGACCTTCCCTCCGACTATTTCACTTTCCGGGACACCACCCTGAACACCCCGCTCACCTACAACGGCGAAACCCTGGGGCACTGGGGCGTCCGGGATAACAAGATTCAGTTCACCCTGACCGATACCGGCGCGCAGAAGCGCTATATTAAAGGCCATTTTAACGCGAGCGGCACCCTCAAGGCCAACGAGTCCGGCGATGTCGTGATCGAGATCGGCGACGTGGCGCTGCCGCCAGTCCCGGTGGAGCCGTCCACGCCCGCTGCCCCGGACCCAGGCGTCGACTTCCCCTATGAGCACTCGAACCCGCCGGCTCAGAAGCCGATTTCTAAAAACGGCTCTACCTACGCGGGCTCCGAGGCCATTACCTGGAGCATTCCACTCAATTACGACAACATGGTCACCGCCGCCGTGCATACCAGCCCTGCCCTCACCCCGCTGAAAAACGCCGTGGTCGAGGATACTCTGGAAAAGGACCAGACCATCAAGTCGGTCAGCATTCAGACGGTGTTTTACCGGCCGAGAAACGCCGCCGGAGAGCTCAGCACCCAGTGGGGCGCTACCATCAGCGTCAAGAGCCAGTTCACAGAGCTGAACCAGGAGAACGGCGAAAGCCCCGACGCCTTTAAAGCCCGGGTCAAGGGATACGGCTCGCCCGCCTACGGCGTGAGCGCGGATAAAAAATACCTGATCATCAGCCTGGGCGACGTGCCCGGAAACGGCGTGAAAATGGCGGCGGACGATACCGCCCTGCGCGCGAAATTTAAGGCCAGCAACAGCCGGCTCACCGACGCCGAGCTCGACGCCATGGTCAAATCCTGGGGGACAGGCGGCATCGCCGGGGGCCAGGCGGTCGGCTACTACATCACCATCCAGGCCGAGACCGGCCGCGCCTATGAGCAGTACAGCAATACCGCCACCCTCACCACCTCGGATAAGGCCCCGGCTGAGGCCAGCAAGTCCGTCACGCTGGAGGACCTGCAGGGCGGCATCGAGGCCGGCGAGCCCCACAGCGTGCGCCTTGAAAAGCGGAGCGCCGAGAACGGGAACCCGCTGGAAAACGCCGCGTTCCAGCTGGAAGTGCTGCGGGACGGCGTGTACGTCCCCTATGTGCCCGCTGACGGCGGCGGGCAGATCCGCGCCACCGGCCCGGACGGCGTGGTGGAATTCAGGCAGCTGGGCTCTGGCGCCTACCGCTTTGTGGAAACCGCCGCAGCTCCGGGCTACGATAAGGACAGCGTGACCTACAGCCCCGAGACCTTTACCATCAGCAGCGAGGACACCCAGGGCGTGGTGGTCACCGCCACCAACCTGCTCCTGCCCGAGGAGCCTGTGGATCCGGCCCTGGTCTGGGGCAGCGTCGAGCTCACCAAGGTCGACCAGGCAGACCCGCAGAAAACCCTGAAAAACGCCGGGTTCCGCCTTTATGAGCGGCAGGAGGACGGCAGTGTGCTCTATTATAAAGACGCCAATAACGGCCTGCCCCTCTGGAGCGCCGACCCCGCCGAGGCCCAGACCTTCACCACCGACGACCAGGGCGTAATCACCGCAGTCCATCTGCCGCTGGGCACTTATTATTTCGAGGAGATCACCCCGCCGGAGGGCTACGCCTTAAGCGAAACCCCGCTGGCCTTTACCCTGGATGAGCACAGCACAGAGGCCGCCAAAAAGGTGGTCTTTGAGAACGTCAGAACCAGTGACCCGGCCAACCCGGCAGCCCCGGCCAGCCCGGCCCCGCAGAAGCCAGGCGCGAAAGGCGCGCAGAACGCCAGGACAGCCGCGCCCGGCGGCGCCAACCCTAAAACCGGCCTGGCCGACGTCAGCGCAGCCCTTGGAATGCTCGTTCTGCTGGCAGGCGGCAGCGCCGGGCTTATGATCCTGCGCCGTAAAAAGTAAACCGTCTGCCCGAAAAGCACGCTAAAGCCCCGGAATCATCCGGGGCTTTTTTCTGTCTGTATGACCGCCATATGACCAGCGCTGCTTATAATGAGGTTAAATTGGATCGATAGGACCATTTTGCGGAAAGGAGACAAGGCAGTGAAGCAGCTTCAAAGAAAATCACTCTACCGTTACGCGGCGGCTCTGTTTGTCTTTCTGTGCTACCTGGGCATCTGCCTGGCGGTCTTTTTCATCGGCATCCAGCGCGCGGTCGAGAAAAACACCCAGACCCTTCTGGCGGACAACGTGGCCAGGCAGAGCAGCCTGATGGTCTCCCTGATGGACATCGAGTTTGAAACGCTGAGCGGGATGGCCAGCTACATCGGCAGCCAGAGCGACGCGCAGGACAACCAGCGCCTGATGGCCGCGCTGGCCGGCGAGAGCAAATTTCACCGGATCTCCTACTTCAACCTGGACGGCGCCGGCTACTCAAACGAGGGCCCGGTGCACATGGACGCCCGGAACCGCGATTTTTTTAAAAAGAGCATCCAGGGACAGGAGACCGTGAGCAGCCCCTATGAGAGCCGTGTGGAAGGCGACGAGGGCAGGGAGTTTATCGCCCTCTCGGTGCCCGTCTACCAGGGCGGGGCCATTGCCGGCGTGCTGGTGGGCAGCTACGACGTGCGCCACATCAGCGAGATTCCCTTCAGCAGCCTGTACGGCGGCAGTGGCTATGTCTATATCGTCGGCAAGGACGGCGAGGTCGTGGCCATGGACAGCCGCTACAGCCAACAGTGGGACCGCGTCAATTTTTATGATTTTTACAAAGATTATACCTTTGGGCCGGGCGCCAGCCTCGACAGCGTCCGGGACGATTTTAACAACGGAAACAGCGGCGTCCGCCTGCTCAAAAAAGGGAGCGACATCCGCTATCTGGCCTACGAGCCCATGGGCTACAACAGCTGGTTCCTGTGCTATGTGGTGCCCCAGGAGGACGCCCAGCAGAGCTATGCCTTTATCCGCGAGTACGAGGTGGCCCTGTCCCTGTTTGTGGTGGCCGGGCTCATCATCCTGCTCTCTGTCATGCAGTACATTAACGCGAAGGACCGCAAAATGCTCGTCACCAAGGCCCAGACCGACGCCATGACCGGGCTGCTGAACGCCGTCAGCACCCGCGAAGCCATCAACGCCTGGCTGGCCGGCGAGGAGGCCCGCGGCATGCAGGCCCTTATCATGCTGGACATCGACAAATTTAAGGATGTCAACGATACCTACGGCCACGCGGTGGGCGACGAGGCCCTGCGCCAGTCCGCCGGGCTGCTCAGGGCCCATTTCCGGGGCAGCGATATCGTGGGCCGCGTGGGCGGGGATGAGTTCATCATTTTTATGAAAAATATTCCTGACGACGCCATTGTTATCAAGCAGCTCGAGCGGCTGTGCGCGGCCTTCCACAGCCTCCGCGTGGCCGAAGCGCCTGAGCTGCGCCTCACCTGCAGCGCCGGGGCCGCTCTGGTGCCCAAGGATGGCGTGGATTTTGACGACCTGTATAAAAAGGCCGACGAGGCCATGTATATGGTCAAGCGCGGCAGCCGGGACGGTTTTTATATTTACAGAGCATAAACCACCGAGAGGAGAGAGAACCATGACCACAAAAGCGCGAAGCGCCCTGTTTCTGCTGTGCGCCCTGTTTCTGCTGGCCTGCCTGCCCGCAGCCGTGGCTGCCAGCGGGACCGACGCCGGAACCGAGATCACCCTCACCACCCCCAGTGCCGCCGAAGCCCAAAACACCACCGAAACCATCGACCCCAGCCCGGTGCCGCTGGCGAAGCCGCAGCGGGAAATGTGCGCCCTGTCCGCCCCGGTGGCATCCGGCATCACCGCGGTCATCATCGCTGCCGTCACCGCTGTGGTCATTATCCGAAAAGCGTCGAAGCTGGAATAAAGCATTGTGAAAAGTGTCAAAAAGATGTAACATATACATAAAGGAACCGATCCGGCCGCCGCAGTGTGTGACTGCTGTGTGACAACCCCTGCGTATAATCGTAGGTAAGATTACAGAACATCGAGGTGAAAACCCTTTAAATCATCGATATAAGGAGTAAAGTCCAATGAAAAAGAAAAGAAATATCCTGATCATCATCGCCATCATTGCCATAGTAGCGGCAATCGGCAGCACGATGGCAGCCTTTGTCGCCTCGACAGCCACTCAGAAAGACGTGTCCGCCGCCAGGCTCGGCATCAAAATCGTACAGAACGGCGGTCAGACAGCCAAAGACGTCAAAAGCCTGGATACCGCCGAGGACAGAAAGGCAGGCTACCAGTACGCCGGCATGCCCGGCGACACCGTGAGCGAGAAAGTAGCCGTAAAATCCGATGCGAACAGCAAGGACAGCTACATCCGCATCACCATCAACCGCAGCTGGACCGATAAAGACGGCAAAAAAGACTTTAGGCTGTCCCCGAAAGAGATCGGCATTGAGAGAGACAATGACAGCTGGCTGGTGGCCGAAGACCCTGAAGACCCAGAGGTGATCTACTGCTACTACACAAAGAAAGTGAGCGGGGACGCCACCACCGAGAACGTCATGGACCGTTTCACCATTTTAAAGGATAAAGTTCAGGAAAACAGCAACGCCTACGCGGGCTACAGCGCCAACATCACCTTCGAGGCCGACGCCGTCCAGGCCGAGGCCGGAGAAAAGGCCATGCTCGCCGAGTGGGGCATTATCCCAGAGCTCGACGCGGCCGGCAACCTGACAGGCTATACCGAACAGTAGGATAGGAGGAAAGCAAAATGAAAAAGAAAATCGTCACCCTTTTAATCACCGCCGCCCTCCTGCTTGCCACCGGGCTCAGCGCCTCAGCGGCCGAGACCATCACCTTTAGAGGCCAGGCCGAAAAATTCGTGACCAGCGTAGACGGCGACGTCGAAACCTTTACCGACATGCTGCCCGGCGAGACACGCACCGTCAGCCTCACCCTCAGCAACGAGGACAGCAGCGAGATGAAATTTTACATGAGTGCCGAAATTCTGGACAACATCGCCAGTAAAACCGCCGACTCCCAGGCTGTGTACGACTTTGTCATCAGCAAGAACGGCCAGCCCTTCTTTACCACCATCATCGGCGGGGGCACCGCCAAAAACACCTCGGCCGGCGAAAAGTACTTAGACGAGAGCAACAACATTCTCTTAGATACCCTGGCCAGGGGCCAGAGCGACGTGATCGACATCAGCCTGACCCTGGAGGGCAACTCCACCGGAAACAGCTACATGGAAAAAACCGGGCAGATCCAGCTCGTGTTCACCGCGTCCACGCCCGATAACCCTGCCGGCGGCGGCACAAACGTCGTCGAGCGGCTCGTCCAGGCCATCACCCATCCCGGGGCCACCGGCCCGAACACCGGCCTTAACGGCGGCAGCCCATACCTGCTCATCGCGGGAGCCTGCGTCGTGATCGCTGTGGTTGTGATCATCATCCTGATCGTGACCCGAAAGAAGAAGGAGGAATAAACATGACCGCAGTACGAAAAAAAGTAAACAGAATCGCAGCCGTCCTCGTGACCTGCGCCATGGCGTTGCTGCTCATGGGTATCTCCATCCCAAGCGCCGCCCACGCAGAGGAAGGCGTTTATAATATCGAATTTAAGGCCGGCGCCGAAGGTACCTTTGAAGGCGGCGTTACCAGCACCGCTCAGAGCGTGGCCTATGGCCAGCCCCTGAACGTTGAGGCAGCCGCGGCACAGGTACAGCCAAACGACGGCTACTACTTTACCGGCTGGAACAAGGACGTCGAGACCACCGTCACCCAGAAAGCCACCTACGTGGCCCAGTACGCCAAGATCATTGAGGAAGCCAGCTACCGCGTGCGCTACCTCGACACCTACGGCAACGAGCTGGCCACCCAGAAAGTCGTGGCCGCCAGCAAGGGCGGCACTGTGGTCGAGTACGCCCGTCCCATCGACGGCTATATTCCAGACGCCGAAGGTAAAACCACCACCATCGCCGCCGAAGGCACCGAGATCGATTTTGTCTATACCCCGGCCGATAACCCCGAGTTCAGTACCCAGCCCGGCGTGGTCACCGTGACCGGACAGCCCGGCAATACCGGCACAGCCGCCACCCTGCCCGGCGGCGCAGCCGGAGACGGCACCAATACCCCCGGCGATAACAACCCCGGCGAAAACATCGACCCGGGCGATACCCCATTAGCCCCGGCCAATGAAGAAACCATCGACCCGAACCAGACCCCGTTGGCCAACGCGGCCAAACAGGTAGGCGGCATGGGCAACCTGATCATGATCGGCGTGGGCGTCCTGGCCCTGCTCGGCATCATCATCGCCGCCATTTTGGTGAGACATAAAAAGAAAGCACAGCAGTAAAAAAAGCCCCGGCCGGGGCTTTTTTAGTGTCAGAAACTTTCCACTATCCACTTTCAACTAAACAGTCCTCTCTTTAATGTATTGCCGCTTACGGTAAAGTTTTTGCCAGCCCAAAAGTCCCTGCCCGGGAACTTTTTATTCAGACGCTTAAAGAATCCGGTGTATATTTGAAAAACAGGGAAAAATAAGCTATAATAGAAGAAAGTAAAGGGGAAAACATGGGGAAAAAAGATATCATACTCAAGCAGTATCTGTCCGATAATCGGCGCTTTGCTGAAATATTTAACAATGCGCTTTTCGAGGGAGAAGCCGTCATCCAGCCCGATAAGCTAAAACCAGTGGACAGCAGTCAGGCAGAAGTGATCGCCCTCCAGGAAACAGCGGCCGAGTTTATTCAGAAAAACCGGGACATTGCAAAAATTTACAACGAGGAGCTCGAACTGGTAATCCTGGGCATCGAAAATCAGAACGACGTTCACTACGCCATGCCCCTGCGCGTCATGCTGTACGACGCGTTGAGCTATGACAAACAGTACCAGAGCATCAAAAAAGAGCACCAGCGGGAAAAGGATATTACCGGGACAGAGCGTATCAGCGGCTTTTCCAGACAAGACAGACTGATACCCGTGATCACCCTGGTAATCTATTATGGGACCGACGCCTGGGACGGGCCCCGCAGTCTGGCCGACATGCTGAGACTGCCAAAGGCATTTTCATCCCGCAAAAATCCCGTAAACAGCTACCCGATGCATCTGCTGGAGGTGCAGGCCATAAAAGACCTGGAAGTCTACGACGACGATCTCATGGCACTGTTCGGCTTTATTAAATATCAGAAAAACCGCAGCGAGCTGGAAGCCTTTATTCAGGCACACGCCAGCTACTTCTACAAAGTATCGCGCGAAACCTACGAAGCCATCAAAAACGTAGCAGATATCAAAGAAATGAGCCAGTATATCGAAAAAGAAAAAGAAGAAAAGGAGGCCGTCAACATGTGCGACGCATTAAAACAGCTAAAAGAAGAAAGCATCCAGCAGGGAATGCAAAAAGGCCGCCGCGAAGGCCGTCAGGAAGGCGTCCGTCAGGTGGCGATAAAGCTGCTGCGCATGAACCATCCCATCCCGTTTATCGCCCAGGCCACCGATCTGAGCGAGGCGGAAATACAAAAGCTGAAAGAAACACTGCAGAAAGCACAGCAGTAAAGTATGTTTTATAAAAAATATTGATAGCTCATTGGTTTGAATTCAAAAGCGCGCGCTTATATAATGCGCGCTTTTTATTATTTTAACGCCACTTTCCTTAAAGAAAATCAGCCATTCGCATAAATAATGGACCGTTAACATAAAAAAAAGAAGTGACGATTTACAAGCGGACAATAAATGATTATAATAGAAAGTAAGAAAAATAATGAAAGTGGAGAGACAATCTAGTGGAACAGAGAAATCCTATGCTGGAGGTCCAGATGTTTGGAGGCTTCAGCATCGCCGGAGATGGCGCGGCTCTCAATGAAGAGAGCATCCGGTCGGAGATGATGACAAAACTCTTTATCTACATCCTGTGTCACCGCCAAAAAGAAATTACCGTACAGGAGCTGGCAGAAGTCCTGTGGGAGGAAGACGAAAGCGATAATCCCGCCGGAGCCCTCAAAAACCTTATGTACCGCCTGCGCACCCTCATCAAGAAAACCTGGGGAAGAAACGATTTTATCCTGACCGGGCGCGGCGCGTATATCTGGAACCAGGACATTCCCGTCAGTCTTGATATCGAAACCTTTGAAAAAAGCATAAAACAGGCCGGCAAGCACAAAGATCCAGTCTGCCAGATCGGCCTTTATAACGAAGCTGTCACCTTGTATAAAGGGGAATTTCTGCCGAAATTCACCAGCGAATACTGGGTGGCCTCCCAGGCAGCCTATTACCATACCACCTATCTGGGGGCCGTCAAAAGCCTGGCGATCCTTCTGGAGAGCGAAGGCCGTTATTCCGAAATGGCCAGCAGCGTGAACAAGGCCATCCAGATCGATAACCTGGACGAGAGCCTGCACTGCTGCTTTATAAGAGCCCTTATGGCACAGGACAACTACAAGCAGGCCCTCGAGCATTACCAGACCACCGAGAAAACCCTTTACGACTATCTCGGCGTCACCCCCTCCGAAGAGCTCAGAGCGCTCTACGAGACCATCATAAAAAAAACACACCGTCACGAAAGAGACATCACAGCCGTCCAGAGCGAGCTGATGGAAGACCGGACAAACGGCGCCTTTTTATGCGAATACGGCGCGTTCCAGCGGATCTACCGGCTCCAGGCACGCCAGGGCGAAAGGATGGGAATCTCGATTTTTTTATTATTAGCGACCATTTCAGCCGACGATTTCCCCCAAAAAGATGAAATCCGCAAGGAAATGATCCGCGACGCCATGGTGCATCTGGAGGACGTGCTGCGCAGCTCACTGCGCTCCGGCGACCCTGTGGCCCAGTACAGCAGTACCCAGTACGTGGCCCTGCTGCCCACCTGCCAGTATGAGACCGCCAAAATGGTGGCCGGCCGCATCGAAAAATCCTTCTGGGGCAATTATAAGAACACACATATCCGCCTGCGGTTCGACCTGGACGAGCTGCACTACGAATAAAACCCATACCGGAGCATAAGAAATGAAAACACAGAACATACCCGTCAACAGCATCCGCCTCTGCCTTGACCACTGCACTGGCAGCCAGCTGGAGGGCACCATTGTCGGCGTCGCCCTCAAAGACCCCGTCCCCTTCAGAGGGCTCAGAGCCTTTGTCACAAAGGTGGACGCCGCCTTCGACCAGATCGGCAGGCCCCAGCCCCACCAGCTCACCCGCAGCTTTAACACAGAGGAAGCCCGCCCCGCGCCCTTTTCGGCCAACCCCGAGTGCTACCACGCGCCCGAGACCATACAGGCCAGGCGGGGTGAGGAGAAAACCCTTGACCTCATCATGCTTACCCGCCGCCATACCGAGTGGCAGGGCATTTTAAAAGACATCGGAGGCAATACCGTCGGCCATTTCAGCAGCGTTCTGGAATGCATCCAGCTGATCACCAGAGAAGAAGACCGCCATTTGGCCTGAGCCCCAAATGCGGTCTTATGTTTTTTGGAAAAAGACCTTAAGGCAGACCCCTTGTGACCATTGTGTGACACAGGGCTGGTATAGTTAAGGTACAATAACGGAAAAAGCATAAAAACCGCCGAAAGGCCGATGAAAATAGAAAAGGCACGAAGGGAGAACCAATCATGAAAAGCGTAAAAAGATTATCCAGATATACATCCATATTACTGAGTGTGCTGCTCATGCTTTCAGCCATGAGCCCGGGTATCACTGCCCTGGCCCAGGAAAAAGCAAACGCCGCCCCCACCGTACTGAACTACGAGGACGACAGCATCACGGCAGAGCTGAAGGCCGCAGAAGGCGGCGCCCTGCCCACCGGCGCAGCGCTTCAGGTAAAAGCCTTAAATAAAGACAGCCAGGATGAAGCCGAAAAGGCCCTTTACGCCGAAACCGAAGCAGGGTTAAACGCCAAAGCCGCCGGGCAGGGTACAGCGGTCAATGGCTTTATTGCCTACAGCGTGCAGCTGCAGGATAAGGACGGCAAAAACGTCACCCCCGAAAAGGGAAGCTTTACCCTGAAAATCACCTATAAAAACCCAGACGCTCCCGAAGCCTATCAAAAAAGCCAGAGCGCCGAAAAAGGGGTAACCCTGTATCAGAAGACCGAGGGCAAGGACGAACAGAACAACACCATCTACACCATGGAGCCGACACAGGAAGACAGCACACAGATTACTGCGGACGAAAACGGAAAGGTGCAGTCGGTTGAAAGCGAGCTGACGACCCTGGAACCTGTGGCAGTGACGTGGGAGAGCAAAAGCGAAACCCAGGTGAGCGACAAAGCTCAAAGCAACACAGCTGGCAACCAGAGCGCCGGAACAGAAACTCCGGCCGTCGAAACACCCCAGACCCTGACAAGCCCGGCAAGCGCCCCTGTTCAGGATAACGGGGCTGCCGGATTAAAACCGAATCAGGTGAGCTTCAGTTTTACTGTGAAGGCGCATAATGAGTGGAATGAAAAAGACCAGTATTTCAACAACTGGATCGTCAATGTGGTCGATACTGATGGCAATCCAGTAACCCTCGATTCCCACCATGCTTATGTGACCATCAATTCAGGGGTGGAAGTGTCTGCCGCGAATCTGGCCAGGAAAATTGAGCTGCCCGAGGTCGATGGTTATGGCTACCAGCTCTTAAAGGCCAAGGTAAGTGGTTATGTCAATTTTAAAACAAATGGTCAAGATCCCAAAAAGGATGAGGATTATAAAGCATATAATAACAATGAAAGTGTTTTTACCAAGCTGATCTTGTGGAAAGGAAATGAACAACCGGGCAAAAATTATGAACCCTATCAGTATCAGTACAAAAATAATAATAACACCTTTGGCCGGGATCGTATTAACAAAAATGACGACACCTACACCAATAACGCTACAGTCACCTTCGTGGTCAAAAAGGTCGAAGCGCCGAAAACCGTGGACACTGTGGACAGCACCGCCAAGGGCGTGGATATCCAGATGTTTAACTATTCGAGCTCAACCCCGAATTTCAATAATTGGGGAAACGGCGAAGGAGTGGGCGTGCTCTCTCAGGGGCTGGTTTCCCGCAATTTAACAGCCAACAATAATGGCGAAAAAATACCGACAGCTTTGAAGGATCCGGATATACAGGGTTCAAGCGCGCCGGATTTTAACATCAATTTTTCAACAATTAACAATAACAATTATCAGGGGCAGGCCAACCATCTTTTCAGCAAAGACGTCTATGACAAAACCGGAGGCACCTTTTTCTACAGCAGCTTTGAGAATTATGCCTACTGGAACAGAAGCAGCGGAAACTTTAGCGTCTACAATGCCCTGGGAACCCCGTCCAATGGCGATAACTTTTTCTATCAAAGAGGCAACTTCCTGCCCTACAATACCTTTGTGGGCAGAGGTTTATCAACAAATACAAACACAAAAGACGAGAACGGTAAAGATTTAAGCACAGAAGACCCGCGCTACAATGAGCCTTTGTACCTTATCGATGACGCGGATTATTATTTCGGCATGACCGTATCCGCCAATTTTGCTCAGCTGGAAGGCGGCAAGTACAATGGCGAGGATATGATTTACGAATTCAACGGCGACGATGATATGTGGGTCTTTGTGGATGACGTGCTGGTTCTCGACCTCGGCGGCGTCCACGACGCCCAGTCCGGCAGCATCAACTTTGCCACTGGCGAGGTAAAATGGACAAATATTAATAACAGTACTAAACAGGATAAGGGTAAGACGACCACCATCAAGGCACAGTTTGACGCCGCTGACAAAGAAGCAAAAGGCGGAAACAAAACCGCCAGCACCCAGTGGAGGGGCAACACCTTTGCCGACTACACCAACCATGAGATCAAAATCTATTACATGGAACGTGGCGCCGGCGCCTCCAACTGCAAGATGAAGTTTAACCTGCCAGTTGTGCCAAAAGGAAGCGTTACAGTCAGAAAAGAGATTGAAAATATCGATGAAGGTTCCTATAGTGATGTGAATTTTAACTTCAAACTTTATGTGGAAGATCCAGATGCGGATGAAAGCAGCACGGATACCATTAAAGATAGTAATGGCGTTAAATATTCAGTGAGGAAAAATCAGCCTTATATGTTAAAAGATGACAATGTGACAGAAGAAAAACAGGGTTCTACAGATAAAGACACCGGAGTGTTTACTCTGCGCCATGGTCAGCAGGTGCGTTTTGATGAGCTTAGCGAGATGAATACCAAGTATATTATCGAAGAAATGAATGCCGATGAGCAGCTTTACGATAAATTTACAGTTAATAGTGGAGCGTATGATGTAGAAAAAGTTAAAATTGCGTCTACGACCGAAGAAGGAAAATTTGTTTTACGAACAGAGCCTTTGGCTATCGGTAAAAATTTATGGGTGAATGTTGAGAATCAGTGTGCGGCAACAAACTTTAAAAACATTGAAATTACAAAGCAAATGGCTGAAAATCAAAAAAGCGACGAGGGCTATAAGCTCAGAGTGACGGTTGGAGGTCAGCTGTATAGAGCGAAATATACACTTTCTGGTGAGTCAGAAGAAAAACAGTGCGAGGATGGAATTATTGTCTTAAAAGCTGGGCAAACAGCAACCATTAAAAACATTCCGTCCGGGACAACTTTTAATGTAGAAGAAATTGAGCTTGATGGCAATAAGTATGATAATCCTAAATTCACCGTTACTGGAGCAGATACGACTTCAATTGGTGATTATTTTGTGGCGGGAATAGTTAAGATAGACAACAATGCGAAAATCACCGTTGAAAATAAAAAGAAACTTGGGAGCCTGAAAATCACAAAGACCATTGATAGTGTAAACTATGAAGATGGTGATCCCGTCTTTACCTTTAAAATTTCAGGACCAGGCAATAGCGAAGATCCTGATTTTCAGGTATTTTACCGGACGCTGAGACTAAGCAAGGATGTGGGCAAAACAGCATCCATAACCATTGATAATTTACCAATTGGTGAGTATACTGTTGAAGAACTCAATACCATGCGCTACACCTGCATATCGTCTAATCTTCAGACAGGCACAGTCCAGCAAAATAACACCGAAGAAACAAAGGATACGCCTCCGGTAGAGCTCACTTTTACCAACAAGTTAACCAACGAAGATTACTTCTCCCACACCGATGTGGTGGAAAACAGCTTTAAGATCGGTGAAGATGGAACGGTCACAGTAGAACAGCATAAAGTTCCTGAAGGACAGGTTCCAGACGGCACAACACCCGTTCAGCCATCCAATGAATAAGGAGGTGCACAAAAATGTTAAACAACATCTTGAAAAACAGAAAACTGAAATATGGTTTAGTGTCCCTCCTGGCAGTAGTATTGATTGGCGGCGCGGTGACCCTGGCCTATTTAAGCAAAAGCACCGAAGCCGCGACCAACAATTTTGCCCCGGGCGAAGTGACCACAGAAATTGAGGAAAATCCTGAAGTAGTAGGCAGCACCATTAAAAAAGATCCGGCCGTTAAAAATATCGGCCCCAGCGCCTGCATTGTCCGGATGCGGGTAACCATCTCACCAGGCAGTATCGCAGATCGTGTTAATAATGAAAAGGCTGACGAGATTAAAATCGATTTTGATACGGAAGATTGGAAATATAATAAAGAAGATGGCTTTTGGTATTACCAAAGTATTGTGCCATTTACGGAGCCAAACACTGCAACGAAGCCTTTATTTACTGAAATTAAGGGCGTAACGGATCAAGAAGGAAAACCCCTTGAGGATTTTGAAGATTTCCAGATTACCCTTTATCAGGAAGCAGTACAGACCGAAGTAACCATTAACGAAACCCCTGTAAAAGCAACAAATACAACAGGAAACTACGATCATGAAAACGCCATGAAGATATGGGCAGAGTTTGATAAAGAAACAGTGAATGAATAAAAAGTAGCTGTCACACAAAACTGTGTGACAGTTTCTTTTTTTAAGTCTGTGTGACCACGCTATGACTGTATTTTGGTAGAGTATCGTTAAAGCATTCAGAACGAAACGTAAAGAAGGAGAAACGAATCATGAAAAAGGCCTATCAAATTTTTACAACCCTGCTGCTGATTATATTAATTGCGATGGCAGCCATCCTGTTTCTGCCAAAGCTGCTGGGTATGACCCCGCTGGCTGTGCTCAGCGGCAGCATGGAGCCCACCTACCATGTGGGCAGCCTCGTCTATGTAAAAGACGCCGACCCGGCCGAGGTGCAGGTGGGCGATCCCATCACCTTTAAGATCAGTGACGACACCATGGTCACCCACCGGGTGGTGGCCATCGATACCGAAGCCCAGACCTTCCAGACCAAGGGTGACGCCAATGACAACGTGGACGGCGGGGCCGTGGCTTACCAGAACCTGGTGGGCAAGCCCGTGTTTACCATCCCTTATATGGGCTATCTGGCCGTCTACGCCAATACCACCACAGGCATGATCGTCATGGTCACCGTCATATTGGTGATCCTGATTCTCACCTTCCTGCCCGACTTCCTGATGAAGGACAACGACAGCAAGGGAGAGGCAGCAACAAAAGAAGGCCAGGAGAGTAAAAGAACCGCCGAAAATAAAAAGACAGAGGCCCAGAAAAGAAAAAGGAAAAAATAGCCGTAAAGCAGAGCTTAACAAAAAAGCTCTGTTTTTTTATTGAAAAAGTGTTGATGTGACCGCTCTGTGACTGCCCTCTGTCATAATAAATACATAATCAATGAGAAATGAATCCATCACATATCAAGAAAGGAAGTGGAGAGCATGAAAAGAAAAAGAGCAGGGTTGGCAATTACAGGTTTACTGGTAGTGGCAATCATCGCTGTAGGCGCAACATTAGCCCTCCTGTCAACAACCACAGGCACCAAGACAAATGCTTTTTCTTCCAATAGAAACATCAGTATCCAGTTAAGAGAAGATAAATGGGACGGTTACACGTTTGAAGATGGAGCAGGCGACAGCACCACTGGTGAAGCAGCCATTACAGGCCGCGAAGAAGACATGACACTGGGTGTCAACCAGGCTAAAGCCTATCTTCCCGGCCAGAGCATTCCGAAGAACCCGACCGTAAAGAACAATAACACAAACGGCAACGGCGTAGAAACCCGCGTAGCCTTGAAAGTTACCTATTTTATTGGAGAACAGCAGGTAACCTATGAGACTTTTAAGAATAAGCTGTTAGCCACAGATGGTATTGAATTTAATAATAAATGGGAACAAATTGACGGAAACGACAATGACAACATGGCGGACATTTATCTTTATCAAGATGTGCTGGGTCTGGAAGAAGATGTAAATAACACGACTACCCCCCTTTTCAGCACCGTACCGATCAATAAAAACCTTCAGCCCGGCGAAGACGGAAAGCTGCCAAGCTTCAACATCAACGTCCAGGCCTACGCCATCCAGGCAGGCATCGACAACATGAACATTGGAGAAGAAATGGTAAAATTCATCAACGCCAACTAAAACAGCTGGCTGTGACCCACGTGTGACAACCGCAAGTTATAATAATGCTATAATAAAACGGTTATTAAATAAAAAACTTATCGAAAACCTTAAATTCAGAACGGAGGAAGAAACATGAACAAGAAGAGATTAGCCAAAGGCTTAACCGCCGCAGCCCTGATCGGCGTGATCGCAGTAGGATCCACCCTGGCGTATTTGAGCGCCAACACCGGACAGAAGACAAATAAATTTTCCGGCGATAACATCGGAGGCAGAACGGAAGAACGTTTTGATAAAGACACTGCCGAAAATTATAAACCGGGTGATTCAATTTACAAAGAACCTACCATTACCATCGATGCAGACAGTGCAGACGCTAAAGTAGCAATGTCCGTAGACTATTATGGTGATGATGTTGAAACCACGGAAAGTAATGGTGTTATTACAGTTACAAATCCTAATGAAGCTACAAAAATGTCTCAAAAAGACTTTGAAAGATATGCAACTGTTAAAGGTTGGGATACGGATAACTGGGAAATGATAGCCACATCGAAAAACGGTAGTGAGTTATGGATGAATAAAAACACAATTGTAACAACTAAAAAAGATGATGTAGAAGGTAGTGAAACAAAAGACGTTAAAACAGCACCTCTCTTTAAGAATGTAGTTGTTAACGCAGGTTTAAGAACCGTCACAGAAACAGAGCTGAACAGCAAAACAGTCTATGATAAAGAAGGCAACGTTCTTAGTACGAAAGAGGTAAAAAACTCAATTGTAAATAGTTATTATGAAGATGCACTTGGCAATATTTTAGTATTTGATAAACTGCCAACCTTTGTTATTGACGTCAACGGTTTTGCCGTACAGGCAGATCATATAGATGCAAAAGCAGAGTTAATCAAGCTTGCAAATGTTGGAAGAACTGCTGAAAATGACAAATTTGTGGCTGTAGTGTGAGCTTAGGAATAGAAAAAATATAGAACCAGTTAAAGGAGAAAATCCATGAACAACAAGAAAAAAGCTGCGATCCTCATTTCATCGCTGGCCATTATTGCCGTGCTCGTCATCGGCGGTACCCTGGCCTACTTCACCGATACCGATAATGCGCAGAACGTATTTACCCTGGGTAAGGTCACCGGTGAGATCACCGAAAACACCGAAGCAGGCACCGTAGACGGGCATCCTGTAAAACCCGGGACACCCACAGAGGATGGCATCAGCTATGATAAAATCGTGCCGGGTGACTGGCTGAGTAAAGAACCAAGAGTAAACCTGACTGGCGACTCTGAGGATGCATATGTGCGTGTAAAGCTGTCAGTTCCCAATAGTACCAAGTTAAATCCGGAACAGGTAGCAGAGCTTATCACAGAAAAATGCCTGAATTTTGGTGAAAAATGGGTAGTTGGTGTAGACGGATATATCTATTATCAGGAAAAATTAACCAGAGATCCATCTGGAAAATCTCAGACAGATCCGGTATTTACCATGGTTAAAATCCCAGAAGAATGGGGTAATAGTACAGCGGAGGCCAGTTTTGAGATCACAATTCAGGCGGATTTAGTTCAGGCTGAAAACTTTGAAGCTTCATTAGGGCATAACGCTGCCGGCAAGATTGACAGCTGGGGCGATATCACGATTGAAAAAGCGGCTCAATAAGCATAAAAAAGCGGTCCTCGGATCGCTTTTTTTTAAAGAACCATTCCGCCATGTTATCACCATGTGACCAAACCTTGATAGAATAAAACTATGAGGATAGTGAGTAGCATTGTGAAAGGTAAGTGATGAGGATGGAAAAGACTATTAACGCAAGCAATCAGACTTTTATCTTAGAGATTAAAAGCACACGCAACCATACCTGGCAGGGCACCATTTTATGGGTGCAGACCCAGCAGAAGGTTGCTTTCCGCAGCGCACTGGAAGCCATAAAAATTTTGGACTCCGCTCTGACAGCTGAGGGTGAGGATGAAACCCCAAACTTGCAGATTGTTTAAGGCAATACTTATAAAAAGAACCCCGGCTCTGCTTTTATCATGAAAGCGGAGCCGGGGTTTTATCTTATCCGTCTTAATAAGCCACAATCACGCCGCCATTATCGGCATAGACGGTACTCAGCCCGCCGGCTTCAAAAATGACGACATCCTTGAAATTGCATTTTTCCTCAATGGCTTTTTTCAGGTTCTCGGCAGTTTCCTGGGCGTGCACGTGGGCGATGGCCAGGATTTTTTCGCTGGCGTCTGACACCTCATCGGCAATGATTTCCACCAGGCGGGAGAAAGCCTTCTTTTTACCGCGGACCTTTTCCTTCAGGGCAATCTCGCCCTCGCCGTTGTCAGTCATGATGGGCACCACCTTCAGCACCTTGCCCAAAAGGGCCATTGTGCCGCTGATACGGCCATTTTTAGCCAGGTTATCCAGAGAGTTGAGGATAAACATGGTGCGCATGTTGGTGATGAAATCCATGAGCTTTGACACGATTTCGTTTGCGGGCAGGTTTTCTTCCAGAAAGGACTGAAGCTTCATGAAAAGCAGGTCCTCCCCGGCCGCGGCGCTTTCGGAATCCAGCACATGCACCTGGCAGCCCGGATATTTTTCCTGGGCCATGACAGCGGCCATGACGGCGCTGTTATAGGAGCCGCTGAGCTTGGATGAGATGGTAATAATATAGTTAACGCGCTCCGGATCAATGGCGTCCAGGTATTCCTGGGGTGATGGGCAGGCGGTTGATACCTTGTTCTTGCTGAGCTTCATTTTATCGACCAGCAACATGGTCGATAAGTCCTGATCCACCAGCTCCTCGTCATCAATTCTGAGTTTAAAGGGTATTCGTTCAAGTGGCAGATCGGCTGTAAAGATTTCCGGATTAAAATCCAGGCAGCTGTCCACAATAATTTTGTTTTCCATAGCACTCCTCGAAAAGTTTAGTAATCTCTACTTTAATTATATTACCCAAATCTTTATTTTGCAATAAGAAAGACAGGCTTTTAGGAAAATAAAAACAGCACCCTATGCAAAACGGATGCTGTAAAAAGCATAATTAAACAAGCATTTTGGCAGGTGTGCCCTTTCCTGCATTTCTTTTGACCCAGAGGGTGTGTAGCAGCACAATCTCTACTTCAAAATGCCTGTTGTCTTGTTTATACCCTTATTATATACTATTTATTTTGTTCTGTAAAGAACCCGGTTTTTCTGGATTAATTTCTTTAAATTTTTCTCTCGAATTCGGTAAAATGTCATTACAGAGTTTTTATAGCCTGGATGGTCTGTCTCTAAGGCAACTCTTATGATCATATTCAAGTTCGTATTTTCAAGCGCTTTTATCATAAAAATTGTACCCTTATGTGTTTCATCTACAATGATGTAATCGGGAGAAGCAATCACTGTTTCTGCAAATTTCTCAAACCATACATAATCCTCGGGATGTCTTGTTTTTATATGGTATTCCCGCTCTTGGGTGATAATGACCTCATCCGTCTGCAGAAGGCCAAAAGCCTGGCAAAGATAGGTGTCAGCGAGTGTACCTAATTTTTTGAACATGATTATCTCCCATCCCTATAAATGTATGTCCTATTATAATAAAGAAAAATAGTATTGTCAAAAGCACTTATTTCAGGGATAACGGCTCTTTTTCTTTTTTGAGCTCCAGCTTTGACAAAAGAACGGCGGCAAAGACGAGCCCGCAGCCCAACGCCATGCGCGGCCCAAAAGGATCGTGCAGGAAAATAACAGAGACAATCAGACCGAAAACAGACTCCAGTGAGATGAGCAGCGAGGCGTGGGTGGAGGTAGTGTACTGCTGGGCGATGTTCTGGATGAGAAAGGCCACAGCTGTGTTAAAGACCACCAGATAAACGATGCCGAGAGCACTGGGAGCGCTGACCCCGGCGAGGGGCGGCGCAAAAATAAGCGCGGCAAAAAGCGATAAACCACCCGCTGTCAGCATCTGGACCACTGTAAAGGACATGACATCCGTTTCCTTGACAAACAGCCCTAAAAAGACGATTTGGAAAGAATAAACCACCGCGAAGGCCAGTGTCAGAGCGTCGCCGAGGTTCATGCTGAAATCCGGCTTCAGGCTGATAACCGCCACGCCCACAAAGGTGAGCAGGGCTGCAGCCACATCCAGCGCCCGGGGCCTGGTCCGGGTCATCATCCAGGAGACAAAGGGAACCAGCACCACGTAGGATGGAATGAGGAAGGCCTGGTTGGAGGCTGTGGTATGGTCGAGGCCGATGGTCTGGAAAACCATGCCCGCAAACATAAAGCTGCCGACCACCATGCCCATGAGCACTGTGCGCCTGTCAAGCCGCCGGACGCGCTTTAAAAAAAGGATCAGGAGTAAAATGCCTGATCCTAAAAACCGAAAGGTCATGACCCAGAGCGGTGTGATGGTCACGAGCGCCGCCTTTGACGCGATAAAGCCCACGCCCCAGATAAGGGCAACGGTTATTAGTGCCAGATCGGCAAGTTTTGTCTTTGTTTTTGTTTGCATCAATTTATACTTTTATCATTTGCAAATGGAAAATGTAGAATGCAGAATGGAGAATTATCGGAACGAATCCGTACCGGATTCGAGTAAAATTCAAATTTGCTTTAGCAAATTTGTTCTTTTAATTCTCCATTCTCAATTGTCCATTCTCCATTTCTAAAGTAAGGGCCGCCCTTACTTTAAGAAACCTTCGATAATGTGCTGTTCGGCTTCGTGCTCAGTCAGCCCCAGGGTGCGGAGCTTGATGATCTGGTCGCCGGCGATTTTTCCGATGGCGGCTTCATGAATGAGCTCGGCCTCAAGGTCGTTGGCGGTAATTTCCGGAATGGCGGAGACAACGCCCTCGTCCATGATAATGGCGTCACACTCCGAATGGCCCGCGCATTTGTTGTTGCCGTTGATCTTGGACAGAAAAAGCTGGCGGGAGCGGTCACGGGCAACAGAGCGGGAGCTCAGGGTACAGCTGGAGCCCTCGCCGTCCATATCCACCTCAAAGGCGGTTTCGGCGTACTGGTCACCGTGGGTCATGAGCTTTTCCTTGATAACCAGCTTAGCGCCCTCGCCCAGCTTGGCCGCAGATTTACGTTTGGTGGAATCCACGCCTTTAATCTGGGTGGTATCCATTTCCATATAGCTGCCGGCCTCCTGCTCGATGTAGGTTTCTGGATTGATGACGCGCTTGCCAGTGCCTTCGCCAACGCCGATGTGCTTTTCGATGTAAAGCACCTTTGAGCCCGGCTTCAGGAAGAAACGGTGGATGCCGTTGTGCTCGGAGCCGTCGCAGCCGTCGGTGGACACGCCGCAGCCCGCCACGATGGTCACGTCTGCGTCCTCACCGATGTAAAAGTCATTGTAAACCAGGTCGTGCACACCGCTGCAGGTCACCAGGGCAGGGATAAAAACCTTGTCGTTTTTAGTGCCTGGCTGCACGATGATGTCAATGCCGGAGCCGTCCTCCTTGCTCACGATCTGGATATTATCAGTAGAGTTGCGGCCAGCGCACTGGCTGTCCTCACGGATATTAAAAGCAACGCCCTCTGGCTTGCCGTCAATGTCTGCAACGTCCTTCAGCAGCTCTCTTGCTACGTCGTTCATTGGTATTTCGTTCATATTATTCCTCCATTCTAGGACAGAAATCCACTTTGTCTGTACCGTTTAAAAGTCTTGGTAAAATGTCTTCTCTGGCCCCCTGGCTGATGATCTTGCCGTTTGCCAGCACAATGATTTCATCCGCGATGTTTAAGATGCGCTCCTGATGGGAGATGATCATGATCGAGCCGTTAATTTTTTCATACATTTTCTGGAAAACAGCGATCAGGTTTTTAAAGCTCCAGAGGTCAATGCCGGCCTCTGGCTCGTCAAAGATGGACAGCTTGGTGCCGCGGGCCAGGATGGTCGCGATTTCGATACGCTTGATCTCACCGCCGGACAGGCTGTCATTGAGCTCGCGGTCGATATAGTCTCTGGCGCAGAGACCCACTTCGGATAAATACTCGCAGGCTTCCACCTGGTTGAGCGGAGAGCCCGCAGCCAGCGAGATGAGATCGTGGACGGTAATCCCCTTGAAGCGGACAGGCTGCTGGAAGGCGAAGCTGATGCCCAGCTTGGCGCGCTCGGTGATGTCGAGGCCTGTGATGTCCTGGCCGTCGAACAGGATCTGTCCCGACGTCGGGGTGAGAATACCGGAGATAATCCGGGCAAGGGTGGATTTACCCCCGCCGTTGGGGCCGGTAATAACAACGAATTTACCGGAGTCAATCTTGAGACTGACATCCTTGAGGATGCCCTTTTTTTCATCCTCCACTTCAAAGCAGATATTTTTTAATTCTAGCATTTATTACTCCTTCACGGGCCGTTCTAAAAGCGAACGGTCAAACTCATGATAATTTGAAATCACCGCGTCCACGCCGGGTACCTGCATGAAATAATCATGGCGTTCTGGCGCCGCGATGGCGATAATATGGCCGATACCGGCCGCGTGGGCAGACTGGATACCGGAAAGGCCGTCCTCCACCACAATGCATGCCTCAGGGGTGACGCCGAGTTTTTCTGCCGCCAGACGGTAAATATCCGGGGAGGGCTTTCCCGGGAAGGTGTGGTTATCAAAAACCGTGGCGTCAAGATCAAACCACCGGTCAAGACCAAAGGTCTCGAAAAAGAACGCCATATTGGCGAGCTCTGAACTGCTGGCAATGGTGTGGGGGATCCGTGAGGTGCAGATCCAGTCAAGAAGCTCCGGGGCGCCGCTTACCAGATGGAGGTTTTCAGTATCCTCCAGGCAAAGCTCCCGGTAAAGCGCTTCTTTATAATCGCCAAAGGCGGCGATCTCCTCCGTTGTCAGCTCCCGGTCTTTTAGAATGGCTGGGATGATGGTGGCGTTGGTCTGACCGTAAAAGCCGTGCATTTCCTCGGGCGTAATATGCCGCCCGCACTGCTCCAGCGTAAAACGGTCAAAAGCCGCGTCGTGCTTGTCCGAGTCGAAAAACAATGTGCCATTGAAGTCAAAGATGATGGCCTTAAATGTCTTTTGCATGTGTAACCTTTCTGCTTACTGTTATTATATTAAATGATTCTTAAAAAAGAATTATAATTTAATCTTTTTTATAAAGGACAGTCCTGGTCCAGGGAGATGTGGGTAAAGCTGCGTTTTCCGTCCGCAAAATCGCTGACAATGTCGCCGTGGCCGATGAGCTTGTACTTATAGCTCAGCAGGCCGTCTAAGCCTACCGGGCCTCTGGCGTGCAGCTTGGAGGTACTGATACCAACCTCGGCCCCGAAGCCGTAGCGGAAACCGTCCGCGAAGCGGCTGGAGCAGTTGACATAGACGCCTGCAGAATCCACCAGGGTGGTGAACGCCTTTGCGTGGGCCTCGTCCTCTGTGACGATGACGTCTGTGTGGCCGGAGCCAAAGGTGTTGATATGGTCGATGGCTTCCTCCAGGCTGTCGACAACCTTGATGGAAAGGATATAGTCCAGATATTCGGTGGACCAGTCATCATCGGTGGCGGCCTCGACGTCGATCACTGCGCGCACACGCTCGTCCCCCTTCAAATGTACCTGTTTCTGGTCCATTCCTGCCTTTAATCCGGGTAAAAATTCCCCGGCGATGTCCTTGTGCACCAGCAGGGTTTCGATGGCGTTGCAGGCGGAAACATACTGGGTTTTGGCGTCCACTGCGATCTTCACAGCTTTGTCCACATCAGCGGAGGCGTCCACATAGGCGTGGCAGATGCCATCGGAGTGGCCCATGACCGGAATATTGGAATGGTCCATGATGTATTTCACAAAGCTGTTGGAGCCGCGCGGGATAATGAGGTCGATATAGTCGTCCAGGGCCAGCATGGCGTTTACGTCCTCGCGGCTTTCCAGGTTTTGAATCCAGCCGCCGGGAATACCCACAGAGGCGGTGGCTTCCGAAATAATCCTGCACAGCAGGCGGTTGGTCTCCAGGGCTTCACGGCCGCCCTTTAAAAGTACGGCGTTGCCGCTTTTCAGGCAAAGCGTGGAAATCTGGACAAAGGCGTCAGGACGGGATTCAAAAATAATGCCGATCACGCCAATGGGGCAGGTGACCTTGTAGAGGTCGAGCCCGGTGTCCAGTTCAGTAGCCATGCGGGTAGCGCCCAGCGGGTCGGTAAGCTCGATGAGGCTGTGAATGCCGTCGATCACGTCGTCAATCTTGTGGTCGTCAAAGATCAGACGGCCCAGGAGCGGCGCGGCCAGGCTCTCGGCTGCGCTGCGTTCGTAATCGGTCTGGTTGGCAGCGATGAGGGCCGCGCGGTTGGCCTCCAGCGCATCGGCAATGGCCGCCAGCGCCGCGTTTCGCGTCTGTGTATCGGTGGCGGATAGCTGAATGCCCGCCTTTTTAGCTGTTTTTCCTCGTTCTAACATAGTGGTGGTCATGGTTAACTCCCTTCTTGAATGAATGGAGAATTGTCTCCATTAAAGATCACAGATTCCTCGGAAATCTTATCATCCTTATCGGATGATTTCCGCGTCATCTGCGTTCGCTTTGTTATCGGGCAACCGCTAACGCTCCATTGCCCTGCCGATTTTTTTCAAAAATCGGACTCAGCTTCATTTATGATAAGTCTCATTTTTCATGATCTTAAAGGCCCGGTAAATCTGTTCCAGCAGCATGACACGGAACAGCTGGTGGGGAAAGGTCATCTTTGAGAAGGACAGATCCCAGTGGGCGCGGGCCTCGATCTCCGGCGCAAGCCCCAGGGAGCCGCCAATAATAAAAGTCAGGCTGCTCTTGCCCTCGACGCCGTAATCCTCGATCTTTTTCGCGAAATCCGGGGAGGTCAGCTGTTTGCCGGTGATCTTGAGCACTGCGATAATCTCATTGTCCTTTAAATGCCGGGCGATCCGCTCGCCCTCCAGCGCCACCGCCCGGGCCTTTTCAGCATCGCTGAAACGCTCCTCGATTTTTTCATCCTTTACCTCGATGATGGACAGCCTGCAGTAGGCCCCCAGCCGTTTGCTGTACTCATCAATGGCCATCCTCAGGTACTTCTCCTTGATTTTGCCAACAGTGATGATTTTAATATTCATCTTTTATATAGCATCTTAAAAGCTGTACATGGTCAGCAGACTGACAATGATGATGATCACCAGGATCAGGGCGCCGATCCGGTAACTGTTTTTAATGTTGCTCTGGTGACTCTGTTTTGTCTGCTTCTGCTTTGGCTTTTTTGTGGAATTATTTTTGTTGTTTGCCATCCTCCTGCTCACTTTCTGCTGCGGCTTTGGCAGCCTCTTTTTCCTTCTGCTTGCGGACACGCTCGGCATACTCGGCGCGCATCTCAGCGATGATCCGGTCCTGTTCCTCTTTTTCGGCCTGTTCCTTTGCAAGGTCGGCAGCGTACAGATCCTCCAGCACCTGCGGGAGCCTGGGTTCCTCTCCCTCGGGCAGTGTGGTGCCCATGTGGGAGAGATAAATACGGCGGTCTGTGGAGGGGCCGTTGAACTCAACCATATAGATGCTCTGGTGCAGGCCCAGGATCAGCTCGCCGCTTTCCACCATCACCTGCTCCGACATCCCCACAAGGGAGGCCTTGACATTGGAGGTGGTCCAGCCTGTAAACTGCATGCCGTTGTACTTGGGCAGGAACCGGTTGATTTTATTCAGAAAATCCTTGTCAATATTGAAGTCATCATTAATGGTAATGGTCACCGCGCAGGTGCGCTCGGGAATCTGGATATGGACAAACCCGTCGCCCAGCCGGACCTCCCGGATATATTCCCGCACCTGTTCGGTGATATCCGCTAAACCTTCCGGGGCAGATACGCCCGCTTCAATTATTTTCATGCTTTTCTCCTAAATTTTTTAAAATTTTTAAAAAATATGCTTGCAAAATATCTATGACTATATTACAATAACTGTTGTTGGTTTGCAAATCAAAAATATAAAAATATCGGGGTGTGGCTCAGTTTGGTAGAGCGCATGGTTCGGGACCATGAGGCCGGAGGTTCAAATCCTCTCACTCCGACCATTTTGTTAGTGTTTTAGCCCTTTTGCGGGCTTTTATTTTTTTCTGTTTTTAAAGATTTTCCCACTATTTTCCCAGTTGAAAAATATGTGTTAATTTGTCTGATTTTGAACAGTTCGATTTAGTTGAAAGATTCTTCATAAAAAAGATCAATTTTTGAGGCAGTTCTTTTTTTCTGTCGCTCAAGGACATGGGTATAAATGTTAAGCGTTGTGGAGACATCAGAATGCCCCAATAACTCCTGAACAACCTTTGCAGGTTCGCCCAACTCAAACAGGCGCGTTGCGTAGGTATGTCTTAAGTCATGAAAGGTCTTATCCACTTTTCCGTCGACGTTCAAAATGCCGCATTCTTTATAAACAGCTTTGACTTCTTTGAGAACATTTTGCCGCTCAAGATGAGTGCCGATACCCGTACAAAAAACGAGGGTATCATTATCTTGTGTTAGGTTATATTTGGCAAGCTGTATTTTTTGCTTCTCTTTATGAGCCATTAAAAGTTCCTCAGTACGCTTTGGTAAAGAGATAATACGTGTTGAATAATATGTCTTTGGAGCGGTGGTTTCACCAATCTGTTTGTGCGTTTTAAGGTCACGAATAAGGGAATATGTTTTGTCAATATTGATTTCTTTGCGGCTAAAATCAATATCCCTCCAAGTGAGGGCAAAAAGCTCGCCCTGTCTCATACCGGTATCCAAAGCCATGTTAAACAAAACGCCTAAACGGTGATCTTTGATTGCATTGATAAAACGCTTGTGTTCTTCAACGGTTAAAGGATTTACCTTTTTTTGCCGTCTATTTTTGGCTGGCTTTTTCGGCAATTTGATTGAGGGCATAAAATTTCTAATGATACGCCCTGTTTCAAAAGCGTACCGGATACAGGGGCTAAGCATTTTATGAAACTGCTTAACACAATTGTATCCTTTGCGTTCAAAAAGTTCATTGTAATATTTTTGAACATCAGAAGCATCGAGGTTTCGCAGGATGATTTGACCTAAATAACTCTCCTTCATGTATAGCCTGAAAACACAGTCATAGCGTTCTTGCGTGCTTGGTTTTTTATCGACGAGATGGACATTGTATAACCAGTCATTACAGAAATCAACAAGTTTAACCTTGTCATTTTTAATCCCATAACCTTCAAGCTTTTCAAACTTTTCAACTTTTTCTTTTAAATCTTTGAGTGTTCGAGCTGTTAATTCTCTGGTGATTTTCTTTAAAACAGGATCCCAGTGTCTGTAGCGGAAATAAGTGTATTCTCCACGAATAATCTTATCATATTTCATATTTTCCTCCATGTTATACTGGGAAAAACGGTGTACATGTTCTTCGGTTTGTTTTAAGTTACCGAATATGATATAATCAAGGTGCGAAGTCGTTGTACCATATCCGGTATGACAGAGGCCGTTTTTGTCTTGTTATAAGGTAGGAGCGGCTTTTTTATTTACTTTGATCTTCTTCTTTTACAATCAGATCGATAAAATTATCGACAACCTTTTGTCCTTCCTCACTCAAATTAAAATAGTACATAATTATCCGCTCAAGCTGCGGATACTTTCTTGAACCAATTCTTCCCAAATAAGAACCAAGCCTTTTTTCTTCACTAAACCGATTGTACATATCGCCGGTTCCATGCTCTAACCATTCTAAATTAATATTAAAAAGTGTACAGATAGATTTTTTCATCTGATCTGTAACGCCGCGCTGTCCACTCTCTATTCTTGAAATCGCGGCATCTGTAACGCCCAGCTTTTCACCAAAGTCCTTTTGTTTCAAACCTTGGTCTTTTCGGATTAGCCTGATTCTTTCTCTAATATCCATCTTAAACCTCCATCAACTTATGAAACCATCATACAACACAAAACTACCATTGTCAAGTGTATATAAAATTTGATTGACACACTACCTTTGGCGGTGTAAAATCAAAAACAAGAAAGAGAATAATTACCTATGGTAAAAGAAGGGGAAACAAGATGTTAAAACAAAGAACTATGAAAGAAGAACGTATTGAGGCAATCATTACCAAAATGATGCGGTTGCCGGAACCTTTATTAGAGCAAATTGAAATTTTTATAATGGCAGTAGATATGGTAGAGACCGCCCGATTAAGGGCAGAAAAAAAGGTTTTACTACAGGAGCGTAAAGAAAAATGACTCTACACGAAACACTGACAACAGAGGAAGCCTGTGACTTTTTAAAATGCAGCCGCTCGATGATTTACTATTATATTAAACATGATAAGAAATTTCAATTTACTTATTACCAAGAAAAACGTAAGGGACGCCTGTTTTTTCTGCCAGATCAGTTAAGGCAATGGCAGAAAGAAAAAGCTAACGAGCATGGAGAAAAAAAATGCGCTGTTGATTCCTGAAAGAATAAAGGAGCGGAGAACCGCTCCTTTAAGATAAGATAACCGATATAAACATGGAAAAATATGTTAGTCAGAAAACTCCTGGACAATCCAGGGATCGCCGGTGCAATTCCGACTTTTTCCCTTCATTACTCGGTATTCTTACGTCGCAAACAAAGTATACCATAAAGAAAGAACTTTTTCATTAATAAGTGTAGTGAAGAAGGTCTTTGAAAATTTAATACAAATTGTTGGAGAAACGCCTTTCAGTCAGGCAGATTTTATCTGTATATTGGTTTATTAGCGAATGGGGTTCAGGAAATATTTATGTATTTCCATCTTGAAATGATAAAGTCAAGAACGCGATGACTGGCTGTTAGGTAGTACTCGGCAACCGATGACTGCACTGTTTGTTTGAAAAGAACGAATAGATAAGGCATGATAGGTTGACCTGTCTGGAAGGTGGGTAGCATGAAGCTTCGGGATGTTTTATCAGCATGTTTCAACAATTTATATTTATAAAAGAAAATTTAGCAAAGTAAATTAAGGGCATTCGTTTATTTTGCTAAATTGTCCATGAACAATGAAAAACAAATAGCTTATTTCTTATTATAATACAGGAGGAAAATATGTTTACAGATGACCAAATTCATCTTGCAAATGATGTGAATATCATCGACTATATGGAATACTGCGGTCTTGACCTCAAACGCAGCAACCGCCGGGTGAAGGTAAAAGGCTGGAACGGCCTTGATGTCACGCCTGACGGGCGTAAATGGAAAGACTTTGCATCCGGTCAGGGAGGGTATGTCATCCAGTTTGTCGTCTGGCTCAATGCCTGCAACTGGAAAGAAGCCGTTCAGGAGCTGCTGGATTTCAGCCATCACGCCCCACCCGTACAGATATCCGCCACACGGCCGGAGCCACCGCCGTCAAAGCCTTTTTATCTGCCACCCAAAGCCAAAAGTTATCGCAATCTCTTTGCCTATCTGTTAAAAACCCGCAAGCTTGATTCAAAAATTGTTCAATACTGTGTTGATCAAAAGCTTATCTATCAGGATGAACGCTGTAATTGCGTGTTTGTAGGATATGACGATAACGGAGAACCCGCATCCGCTTTTCTGCGCGGGAGCAACGAATACGCTCCTTTTAAAATGCTCGTTGAAGGAAGCCGGGCCGAATACGGCTTTACATTACCCGGAACCAATTCGCGGCTTTTTATCTTTGAATCGCCCATCGACTCGCTTTCCTATATGACCCTCAAAAATATCCGTAATCCGCTTTACTTTGACAACCGCCGGGATCATTATCTTTCCTGCAATGGCCTGAAATACCTTCCGATATTGTACTACTTGTCAACACATCATGAAATCAGTCAAATTGTGTTCGGTGTGGACAATGACCCGGTTAATGAATATGGGAACCGTCCCGGTCAGGATTTTATTAAGAGTGCCACGCAGGAAATCATGGAAGCTTTTCCAGACCGATTCACAACGTCAAAACAATTCATCGCAGATTTACCGGGACAAAAAGACTGGAATCAGGAACTTGTCATATTTAGAAAAAGTCAAGAACACAAAAAATCAAAAAATGGACGGCAGTCATGCCGCTGAGAGCAGCTTATCAATTCAAATTGAAAGCTGCTTTTTCTTTACCCAAAAACAGAAAACAAACGCCATAAGGCGGTTGAGATAGATATTTTTACAAAGGAGGTTTAAACCGTGAAAGAACAAAATTGTAAAAGGAGGAATCAGCATGACACACCGATTTAAACAGGCTTCCGTTTTGCTTATGGCCCTGCTGATGTTGTTTTATGGCTGCGGATTTAAGACGGAGGTTTTGGCAAACACAGCGACGGAAAATTCACCGGAGATCACAGAGCCGACTGCTCAAACCGATCCGGCATTCACCGGAGAAACTGAGGATACCAAGAAAAAAAGTCCCGAGCTTGATCCCGGGGAACAAGCGATTCTGGATGCAAATGGCATTACCGCCACCGAGGATACCGGAAAGATGGATGCTTCCGGCAACTACATTCTCGGGGAAACCGCAAGCGGCGGAACCGTGACCTGTTCCACCAGTCTCAGGACATTGGCGAGCCGAAGTTTTGGGGATGAACCCTGCTACAAAAAATTTCAGCGGGCTGCAGGCTGGGATGATGGCGTGATCTACAGCAGCGACTTTGCCAGCCCCGACGGAAGCGACATCATTACCACCACCACACCCATTTTGAGAATCAGCGATAACGGCGTGGATCAGATCGCCTACTGCGCCGATCCATCGCTGAACATTCCCAGTGAGGTCGTCGGCCCAAACGGTCTGGTTACCTACAACCGGGAAAGCTGGAACGTGCAGAGTTGGCGTATCCGAAACGTCATGTGGCACGGCTATCATGATGGAAACAGCGGGGAATACTATGTTCAGACCTGGGCAGCCATCCGCGTCATTGCAGGCATTGGCGCATATACCGATTACTATATGACCGATCCCACCGTTGCCAACCTTGTAAACACCCTCAGCTATCAAAACCCAAATAACTGGGATGCCAGCTGGAGCATTGTCCCGGAACGGGAGGAAGCGGTCTGGAACGCGAGTACCAAGCGTCAGGAAACCGGTTGGTTTCAGACCTACTGTAACAATATTGCCGATCATGGCACTTATACGGTTACGTTGCCAAGTGGTGTCCATGCGCTGCTGCGAAACACCAGCGGACAGGTTTACAGCGATGTGACCGATCAGTTTACCATCTACGATGACGACGACTTTATGCTTTATGCAAGTGGCAGCTATCAAGGAGAAGTCAGCGCAAATATTACGCCGACAATCATCAAACGCCACAGCTCTGACACCGGAAATCCAGATGCCTGCGTCATTTACGTGCCAGATGTCCCGGACACCCAGAGACTTTTCGTCTCCCTTGCCGTCGGTCAAAGTCCGTTAAGCAGCGGCTTCCGGGCAAATTTCACCGGAGCCACCGGAGACGCGCAATTACAGAAAACAGATAACCGCACCAAAGAAAAACTGGCCGGAGCGACCTTTGGACTGTACGATACGAAAGATAACCTTTTGAAGCAGGGCGAAACCGACGAGAACGGGCAGTGGAATGTGACCGATTTAGTCTTTGGAGATTACTATTTCAAAGAAATCGCTGCGCCAAAAGGCTATGAGCTGAATCCGACAAAGCTGCCGTTCACGGTTGACGGCATCCGGGATGTGGTGACCGTCTCCACGGCAAATGAGCCGAAGAAAGTCCCCTTCCAGTTTATCAAGCAGGATGCCGAAACCAGAGAACCCCTTAAAGGCGTGACCTTTGTACTGTATGGCTGCGATGAAAAGCATCCGCATAACGACCTGCAGGATGACAAGATCAAATCCTGCTGGCAGACCATTGTCGGTACCCGGATCAGCGGCACAGACGGGAAAATCGACTTTGGCAATCTCTATGCCGGAGAATACCAGCTGGTCGAAACCAAGACCCTTCCCGGATACGCCAAGCCCATGGGACAGTGGCGTGTGACCATTGACCCCGAAACAAACGAAACCGTAAAGATCACCGCCAAAAGCACCGCCCCGGCATTTGTGAAAGACGGCAATGCTCTGAAAGTTGATAACCAGAAAAATGACAAGCTGCCCTTCACAGGCGGAAACGGCGATCACCGTGCCGCACTGATGCTGGCCGGGATGGTGTTATTCCTTGCGGCGGGTATTTTAGCTTTAATCCTTAAAAAGAGAAATCTCAGAAATCCAAAAGAAAGCAGCGAAAAAATAGAAAGGAAAGAAGAAAATGAACCTGAAAAACAACCCATTGTTCAAGAAAATCGGCGGCCTTGCTTTAAGCATTGCCATTTTATGCACAAGCTGCGGCCCCGCTTTTGCCGCCACCGGATCACCGGATACCAGTGCAACGCGGAGCCTGACCATCCATAAATACCGGATGGAGGACATCACAAAAGCTACCATCGGGGGGAGCGGGCAGCAGACCGATGTTGTTCCGGCCGATGCGGTTCCGCTTCCGGGCATCGCGTTTAAAGTGACCAAGATGCAGGATACCGATAATACGAAGGTAGATACCACCTGGAATATCCAAACCGTGATGACTGGCGCAGACGGTTCGGCCACCATCAGCGGCAACAGTAACCTGCCCATGGGGGTCTACAAGGTAGAAGAACAAACCAATCCAGCGGTAGCCGTCAAAGCCGACCCGTGTCTGGTGTCCGTCCCCCTGACCAACCCTGCTGGCGACGGCTGGATTTACAACGTTCACGTATTCCCCAAAAACCAGATCAAGCCCGGCCCGGACATCGACAAGTTTGTGACCGAGCTGGAAAACAAACACGATACCGCGGACATCAGCGAAAGCGTGAAGTGGATTATCGAAACCACACTGCCGGATGATGTGGCGACCTGTAAGAACTACACCATAACAGACAGCATCGACACCCGATTAGATTTTGTTCCGGGCAGTGTCAAGGTCTACCGTGTCGATACCGATAAAAAACGTGTGCTCATGACACCGGACAGCTACACGGTCACAGAACCAAGTACGGCCAACAGCCAGATGCTCACCGTCTCTTTGACAGATGCCGGCAAAAAAACAGCGGCTAAATCTTTGCCAAACACCAAAGATAAAAACGCTGCCCTCAACATTGAATTCAACACCGTCGTAAACAAAACCGCCGAGGGCAGTTTAGGAAAGCCAATCCCCAACGGCGCGACCATCCATTACACTAATAACCTAGACATTTTCTTTGAACCACAAACCGTTCCCGAAGATAAAAAACCCGAAGTGCACACTGGAGGAATTAACCTTTTAAAGGTGGATGCAGACGACAACGCCCTTAAGCTTCAAGGAGCCAAATTTAAAATATACCGAACCGAAGCCGACGCGAAGAAAAACATCAACGCCGTCAAAGACCCGCAAGACAACCATATCGACTGGGAAGTGACCACCGACGCAAGCGGCATTGCCCATTTCTGGGGCCTTGCCTATGGACAGAAAGGGCAGGATGCCTACTATGGCGACAGTACCAACTACTGGATCGTGGAAACACAGGCCCCAGTCGATGCAAACGGCAAGCCCTATAACCTGCTCAAATACCCGGTCAAGGTGACTGTGAACAGCAACTCCCACAATGAAGCCAATAAAATAATGATTGAGAACATCAAACACTATGACCTTCCCTACACAGGCGGTACCGGCAGCTTAACACCCCTTTACATGGGTGCGGCTTTAATCCTTATGGCCGCCGGGACAACCATTCTTTTCATCCGGAGCAAGCGAAACACAGGGGACAAATAGGCGAAAGGGGAAGCTGGAAATGAAAAACAAAGCAATGCTGCTGCTGATCATTGTTCTGGTCAGTGCGGGGATTGGCTGCATCCTTTATCCGGATATGGTTTATCTTCTGGCTTCCCAAAAACAGGGACAGGTGATTCAGGATTATCAAATGACGACAGCGGAGATGAACAAACAGCGCATGGAGGAAGCCTATCAAAAAGCTATTAGCTACAATGAAAGACGGATCAATCCAATCATTGGAGATCCTTTTTCAGAGGATATACAAGAAGAATCAGCGGATTACACAGAGATTCTTAATGTTAACGGGACAATAGGAGTGATCGAGATACCAAAAATAAAGGTGAATCTGCCCATCTATCACGGCACATCCGAATCCGTGCTTTCGAGAGGAGTGGGGCATCTGAAAAACACCGCCCTGCCCGTCGGCGGCACCGGGACACACGCGGTGCTGACCGGACACCGGGGTTATGCGGGCGCAAAGCTGTTTACCGATTTAGATCAGCTGGTCATGGGGGATCGCTTTTATCTGCACGTCCTGGATAAGACTTTAACCTATGAGGTGGATCAGATTCTGGTGGTTACGCCCGATCAGACCGAAGCACTGAAACCCGTCGAAGGAGAGGATTTTGTAACCCTGCTGACCTGTACGCCGTACCAGATCAATAGCCATCGGCTGCTCGTGAGGGGAAAACGGGTTGAAGAAGGCCAAGAAGAAGTGGAGTCTGAGACGATGGAAGAACCGATACCTGTCAAGGAGTTGATTTTTTCCTTTGTATCCTTAGTGGGAATTGCAGCAGATATCTGGTATTTGAAAAGGAGGAAGAAATGTGAATGAATGGGATTTAGGTGCCATGCTGACACTAACCGGGATGCTGACTTTTGGTCTGATCCTGTTATGGGGCATTCGAAAGCGGGAGAAAAAATGCCGAAGCTATCCGCCATGGCTGGCGGTGCAGATTGTGAGTATTTTAAGTTTCTTACTGTGTATTCCGGTTTATCTGATACTTGAAAATGGTTATTCTATTGTTCAAATGCTTTTAACATCGTTGAGCCTTGCGACTGCAATCATTAGTTTGGAACGGGCTGTTTCCAAGCTACAACGGCATTACTTTCACTGGAAAGACAGAAAGGGAGCGTTTTAAAAGGATAAAACAGATCAATCGTATTATTGAGTTTGTCGAAATCGAGAACCGTGACAATTTGTCACAGCTTGTTGTATGGTTGGTTAAAAAGCGTTATATCATTAAGGTGAACAAAAAAGCCGCCTGAAAAATCAGACGGCTTATATACAGCAGGTAATCGGCAGGGCGGCGTATCCTGCATCTCAGGTACTCCAAAGAGTGTGTTGGGAGCCATTTCCAACCTCAATTACCTGCTGGTATAATCTA
>NZ_QUDF01000010.1:0-7143 GCF_003477535.1 Eubacterium sp. AM05-23 | reverse complement strand
ACCTGCTGGTATAATCTATGTACCCTTTATTCTTTTATACTCTCATTATAAGGCTTTTCAAAGGAGGCGTCAAGGTCTAGGGATAAAGAGCAGACAGGTTTAAGTCGACCACTGTTTAAATGTTTTTTTAGCTTTCCATCACTGATGGCATACAAAGAAGCAATGAACAGATAATCATTTTTCAGATCAAGTTTAATTGCAACCATAATGTTAGCATCATAATGTTTTACAATTTCAATGCTGTTGGGCTCTTTTGGATTTTTACCAATATAATCCGGAAACTCAAGCATTTCAGAAATATGGGGCAAGTAGGCGAGACAATCGGGATGCCTTTTTTCAATATGAACGCGAAGTCCCTTTGACTGGTAAATCGGCCCGCATGGTAAATTGGACTGTGTGACAAGGTTAAATTCTGGTAGATATTCACCTACTTTTATCATTTTGTTGAAATCAACCATATGCCGCCTCACTTGTTTACAAGAATAAGAACATTATACTAAAAAATGTAAAGAAAAGCAAAAGAAGCAAACGTACGAATTTGGCGTACAATTCAAGGCTGTATGCAGAAGGAGAAAAATAAAGCCTAAAAAAAAGCAGACACGAACAGATCAATTTTTTAATAGCATTTACAGACAAAAACGGGAATACGCAACCAGCATTCTCTTTTTTATTACGGCCCGCCGCTCAAAAATCATTGAGCGGCTTTTTTTATTGAGGAGGTACCAATTATGGCAAAAACCAAAGTCATCACAATCTCGAATCAAAAAGGTGGCGTCGGCAAGACCAACGTCACGGTAAACCTCGGTGTTGGACTAGCAAATGAAGGAAAGAAAGTGCTTCTGGTGGACAGTGATCCACAAGGCGATTTAACCACTTCCCTCGGATGGTACGATCACTATGGACTTGAAGCGACGTTGACTACCATGATGCAGGGCATTGTCGCTGACCAGCCCATTGACCCCAAGGCGGTGATCCTGCACCACCTGGAAAACGTCGATTTAATCCCCGCGGATTTAGATCTCGCAGGCATGGAGATGTCACTACTGGTGGCTATGAACCGGGAATCCGTACTGCGCATGTGTCTACAGGACATCAAGAAAGACTATGACTATATCCTTATCGACACCATGCCAAGCCTGGGTATCCTGTCGATTAACGCCATGGCTGCGGCGGACAGCATCATCATTCCCGTACAGGCCCAGTATCTGGCCCTTAATGGGATGACCCAGCTGATCCAATCCATCAACAAGGTTAAGCGTCAGATCAACCCCAATTTAAAAGTTGAAGGTGCACTCATTACCATGGCCGATATAAACACCAACATGACCAAAGAGGTGGCCGAAGCACTCCATGAGCAGTACGGAAAACAGCTTTATATTTTTCGCAATGCCATTCCACGCGCTACAAAGGCAGCAGAAACCAGTGCGGCGGCCAAAAGCATTTACACCTACGACAAGGGAACAAAAATCTGTGAAGCCTACAAAGCTTTGACGAAGGAGGTAATTAACCATGGCAGTAAACAAAAAGATAAACATGCCGCTGCCCAGTGCCGATGACCTGTTTAAAACCGATGCGGAAAGACAGAATGATGGACTTGAAAAAGTTATGGAAATTCCCATTGAGGAAATTTCAAGCTTTCCAGACCATCCCTTTAAGCTCCAGATGGATGAAGCCATGCAGGACATGGTCGAAAGCATCAAAGAATACGGCGTACTGTCACCCGCTTTGGTAAGACCAAAAGAAGGCGGGGGATACGAGATGGTATCCGGCCATCGAAGAAAAATGGCTTCTGAGATTGCAGAAAAGACGGCGATCCCCTGTATTGTCCGAAATCTGACGGATGATGAAGCAACCATTTTGATGGTGGATTCTAATCTGCAAAGAGAGAATATATTGCCATCTGAGAAGGCTTACGCATATAAAATGAAATTGGAGGCCTTAAAACATCAGGGAAAAAAGATGGACGAAACTTCCCGACCAGTGGTCGGAAAGTCTGAGAGTGCTGAAATTGTTGGTAAAGAATCTGGTGATAGCGGTAGACAGATTCAGCGTTATATCCGCTTAACCGAACTGGATTCCCCCATTTTGGACATGGTGGATGAGGGGAGAATCGCGTTCCGGCCCGCGGTAGAACTGTCCTATCTGAAGACTGCCGAGCAAAAACAGCTTTTAGAGGTGATGGAAAGCGAGGAGTGTACCCCTTCATTGGCACAGTCCACGAAGCTGAAACAGTTCTCCAAGGAAGGGAAACTCACGAACAACGTCATTTTATCCATCATGAAAGAGGTCAAGCCCAACCAGAAGGAAACCATCAAAATTCAGAAAGAGAAGATCAGCAAGTATTTCAGGAAAGGAACCACCGACAAAAAAATTGAAGATACCATCATTAAGGCGTTGGAGATGTATCAGAAACGCCAGAAGCAGATGGAGCGGTAACAGGATTCAGGGTGGCAGAGATGCCGCCCATTTACGTTCAAAGGAGGAACGAAAATGTTAGAAACAGATTGGATGTACGAAGATTATCAGATCACACAGGTCATTGATATTCAAGGGCGTATGGTTATTTTTGGAGAAAGTCGCTTAGATAATAAGCCAACAGCGTTCTTGTGCGGCTATTATGAACCTTTGTTATTGGAGGATGCTTATTCAGAAATCCAAATCGGCAGTTATCTGGAAATGATGGAACTGTTCATAAAGCGGGTACAGTGTCAAATTGATAAAGTGCGGGAGGAACAACAGGAAATGGATGTGCCGTTAGATGCTATTACCCGGGAAATGTGTGTTCCTTATCAGGAGAATACAGGCATCCGTGGTCAGATGGTTGCCATTGATCCCATGCGGTTTCGGCCAGAAGATCGCATTGGCCCGAAACAAATTGGCTATGTGATAGCGGATCAAACCCCTTCCAAAAACAGTATGGTGTTCAGACGGCTTTATGATGGCCGGGAGATGTGCTGTTTTTACGGGGACATTCTGGGTGTGCTCAAGTCTGAATATCAGCCGGATTGGGCCAAAGAAGTGGTCTGTCAACTTGAAAAAAATGATGAAAACCGAAAAGGAGAAACACGCTGATGGAAAAACATGAAAACAAAGGCTATCAGATCACCGACAGCATCCAAGTCGGGAATACCGCTTTCGTCATCGGACACAGCGAAAGCCTGCCCTATCCCTATGTGGTTTGGAAGAAAACCGAAGGGCAGGGATACGATTATGGACATTATAAAAACCATCGTCAGGAAGCCGTTGAAGATTTGTGCCGCCGGGCACTCAAAGAATTAAAAATACAAAGAAATAAAGAAATGCGAAAACCGCGAAAGGAGCAGGCCGAAAATGAATAAATTACCAGAACAGTGCTATAACACCTTACTCTCCACCGGGGAGCTTGTCACCATTAAGAAAAATGAAAAAGGCTATTTCCCATCTGAGCTTTCCACACCGGATATGTTAACAAACCGTGCCATTGCAGAGCGGGCCAACCGAAAGGCTGGGATCACCAAGGCTCAGACCGCTGCCATGGTCGGCGGTTCTTTGTTTGGATGGTCATCACCCGCCGCGAATCCAGATAACTATGATGCCAACGGCAATTTTGTTCGCGGACGTTTCAAGGATGAGCCGTAAGGAGCAGTGCCATGGCTAAAAATACCAAAGGTTTCAGAGCTTTAACCCGTCTGATTGAAGCGGGCTATAACACCGAAAAGGCCATTGCGGGCATGACCATGACTGAAATGCTGGCGTTGCCCGGCGTGTCGGTCTCCGAACTTGTCCAGTTCGACGAACTGCAAAAAAGCGTTAAAGCAGGCAAAGTTGTCACCTATTTAGGCACCACAGAGGAAAGAGAAAAGAAAAAAGAGGAAGGAGCAAAAGCAAATGACCAAGAAAATACGGTTTATTGATGCGCGGTATTTTGACCTTTTTTATCTGCCCGACGGCAGCCGGATTATTGAAAAATCCATGGATGGCTCGAAAGAGAAAAAGCGCTGTTACTACATTGATCCCTACCATGCAAAAATTGGTGAGCGCATTTTCCATATCCATGAATATGCAAAGCAGATGGAAGAAAGTGCCGTTCTCTATGTTCCAGAAAGGCCACAAGCGGATGACCAGTTAGACTATTACAGCATTTATCAGATGCAAAACCGATTGAGGGTGGATTATGCTTTCTGCACTTACGAGGAAGCGAAAGACCGGATTAATCCTGAAAATTATCGCCCGGTTTATCAGGCTGTTTTAGCTCAAAACATAAATCAGGAAGATATTTATTGGATTCACAACCGGGAAAACCGTCCCTTTAAAGATAAAATAAGACCTTTATCCTTAGGTGATATTATCCTTTTCGACCGAAAGGGTCATCACATTGCCTATTATGTGGACATGGCAGGGTATCCAGAGATCCCCGGCTTTTCCTTTAAAATTGAAAACAAATGAGGTGATAGTATTGCTCAATGCACGCATTACATACGGTGGCAAGCAGCTTTTAACCAAGCTCTGGTACCCACACGACACCATCAAATGGGCTTTATACGATATGGGCATCAGAAAGTCCATGGATGAAATTTATCCGGATGATCCGGAAATCAATATCCAGTACCTGCCCGACAGTCCAGAAGGACAGCAGCTTTCATCCTTGATTACCTGCCGTCATTCCCTCATGGAAGTCAACACCGCCTGCCGGGCTTACTACTGTACCGGGGACTACCGCGTTATGGATCGCATGGATGCGCGGCTTGAAAAGGGCTCTATTAAAACATTGGAGGACTATATTAAAACCGCGCAGCGGATCAAGAGAAAGCTGGATAAAGACCCGATCCGGCGGAAAACCGATGCGCGGTAAAAGAAAGAAGGAGGAAAACCAACATGTACGAGGGTGTGATTAATGCCTATGTGACGAACTTAGGCCGCTACAACGAGGGTTATCTGGTGGGAGAGTCCTTAGCTTTACCCGCCACCACTGAGGAAGTACAGGCCCTTTTTGAGCGGATCGGCATAGATGGAAAGCGATATGAGGAATACTTTATCACCGATTATGAAACAGAGGTCAGCGGCCTGGGCGATTGTCTGGGTGAGTATGAAAATCTGGATGCTCTGAATTATTTCGCGTCCTGCCTTGATGAACTGACCGAGGAAGAAATGAAAAAATATGAAATCGCTGTGGAAGAAGGCGACTACACGTCAAGCATCGTGGATTTAATCAACTTGACTCAAAATCTGGATTGCTACGACATCGTTCAGGACATCGACAATGACTATGCACTGGGGGAATATTATATTAATGAGTGCGGTGCATTTTTGGAAGTACCGGACGGGCTGAGTAACTATATCGCCTATGACGCATATGGACGGGACGCGCGGCTGAATGATTGCGGCAGCTATATTAACGGCAGCTATGTGTGCGAAACTGGAGCAGGCTTTTATCCCTTTTTCGATGGTCATGAGATTCCCGAAGAATACCACATCACGTCTTTTCCAGAGCCAAGAGATGTGGATGCCCTGATGGTACGCATCGGACAGCCCCCTGAAAAAATCCGCATTGAAAATAGTCTGGAAGGCATCGAGAGTGTCATTGAAGGGACCGTTTGCGCTTATCCCCTGTCGGATGAAACCCTTATTGTTACTCAAAAAGAGGATAAACGGATTCCCAACCACGCCCTTTTTGACGCAGCGGAACATGCCAAGATCAGCGTTTGTGGGGATTTTCTATTGTGCAACTGGGATTTTGAAGCCCTTAAAGTCAAAGACCTCACCCCAAAACAGATTGAAAAATATATGGATCAACTGGAACATCCTGAAAAATACAATGGCGATGTGCGGCGAAAAATCGTATTTCCAGAAAAAGAGAAACACCGGGATACCATGGAACGGTAAGCGGAATGTCATTGAGGGATTCTGCTTTTTTTATTTCAGAAAGGTGGTGATGCCCTGAACGAATCCATCGAACTCACGGCCAATAAAAGAAGTTTTCAAAAAACCAAGGAGAAAAACACATGAGTACAGCCATTAACCTGAACGAATTGATGAAACTTTATGAGGGGGAGGACGTGGAGATTACATTGATCATCCCCTCGTCACCCCTCATTGTGGATGTAAGCGAGCCGTCAGAAACCGCCGACGGGAAAGGAAACGACCATGGAAAACAATACCATTAATCAAAATGAAATAACCGGTAAGAAGGATGAGATCACCATCCTGATGATCCGGGCCGGGGAGCGGCCACAGGAAATGACCATTGAAAATACCCTTGAAGCCAAGCAGAAATTGGTGGATGGATATATTGAAATGTATTATATTCCAACCGATGACGACGCAGTGATCATCTGTAATGAGGAAGGAAAGATCAATGGTCTGCCCCTGAACCGGGGCATTTTTGATGAAAAAAAGCGGCTTGTTGAGATCATTGCAGGCGATTTTTTTCTTTGTAACGCCCCGGGGGACAGCGAGGATTTTACAAGCTTAAGCCCAAAACAAATCGAAAAATTTTCTGAGCAATTCAAATATCCTGAACAGTTTATACGCCTTAATCAAGGGATTGTCGCTGTCCCGATAAAGGATAAACGCAGGGATTATGAGCGGTAACTGAAAATGAAGCGAACAATCAATGTCTTATATATCCGAGCTGGGGAGTCCCCGCGGGCAGTTACCATTCCCAATAACTTGAAATCCATGCAAAAACTCGTAGGCGGCAACATTGAAAGGTATGCATTACCAACGGATGATGATGCAGTGATTATCTGCAACGATGAAGGAAAGATAAACGGTCTGCCGATGAACCGTGGCATCTTTATTGATAACAGTGAACTTATTGACATCATTGCCGGGGACTTTTTTATCTGCAACACGCGGAATGACCGAAAAGGTTTTTCCAGTCTTACCCCCGAACAAATCCAAAAATATGCCGAAGAATACAAGTTTCCTGAACGGTTTTGCCGTGTAAACCGAGAGATTGTCGTCGTGCCATTGATGCCGAAAATCAAATATTATGAGCGGTAACTAAATTGAAAGCAGGGGAGCCTTGCGACGTGAGACTGTCCCAGCAAGCACTGAAAAAGGATAGCCGCCCTCCAGGCAGCTCACCTTTTTCGCTTGTTGGGGCGTTCCCCAGACTGTGTCAAAACACAGTCTCTTGTTGGTGACTCCGTCCCCAAACCC